>NZ_JBEXVF010000023.1:0-130231 GCF_040629235.1 Amycolatopsis sp. NPDC005961
CCCACGACGGCTTCACGCTGCGGGACCTGGTGTCCTACAACGAAAAGCACAACGAGGCCAACGGCGAGGACGGCCGCGACGGCGCCGACGACAACCGGTCGTGGAACTGCGGGGTCGAGGGCGAGACCGACGACCCGGAGGTCAACGAGCTGCGCATCCGCCAGCAGCGCAACATGCTGGCCACGGTGCTGCTGTCCCAGGGCGTGCCGATGGTCCTGCACGGCGACGAGTTCGGCCGCACCCAGCAGGGCAACAACAACGTCTACTGCCAGGACTCCGAGCTGTCCTGGATGGACTGGGAGCTGGCCACCGAGCACGCCGACCTGGTGCGGTTCACCGGCGGGGTGAGCGCGTTCCGGCACCAGCACCCGGTGTTCCGCCGCCGCCGGTTCTTCCAGGGCGGCCCGGTCGGCAAGGGCGACAAGCTCGGCGACATCGCCTGGTTCACCCCGGCCGGCGAGGAGATGACCGAGCAGAACTGGGACGACGGCTTCGGCAAGGCGGTCGTCGTCTTCCTCAACGGCCAGGCGATCCCCGACCTCGACCCGCGCGGGATGCACGTCGAGGACGACTCGTTCCTGCTCGCGTTCAACGCCCACTACGAGGACATCGACGCCAAGCTCCCGGGCAACGGCTACGGCCAGGCCTGGACGGTCGTCATCGACACCGCGACGGGCGAGGTCGAGCCGCGCGAACCGAAGTCCATCGAAGGCGGCGGCCAGTTCACGCTGCCCGCCCGGTCCCTGATCGTGCTGCAGCGAACGGAGCCCGCATGACGGTGCCGGAGTCGACCTACCGGGTGCAGCTGCGCCCGGAGTTCCCCTTCAGCGAAGCGGCGGAGATCGCCGGCTACCTGCGCGACCTGGGCGCCGGCGCGCTCTACGCGTCGCCGGTGCTCGACGCGGCACCCGGCTCGACCCACGGCTACGACGTCGTCGACCCGACGCGCGCGCGGCCGGAGCTGGGCGGCGAGGCGGCTCGCGCGGCGCTGAGCGAGAAGCTGAAGGAGCTGGGGCTCGGCCTGGTCGTCGACATCGTGCCGAACCACATGTCGGTCGAGGTGCCGAAGGTCAACCGGTGGTGGTGGGACGTCCTCACGCACGGCCGCGACTCGGAGTTCGCGTCCTTCTTCGACGTCGACTGGGCGCGCGGGCCGCTCCTGCTGCCGGTGCTCGGCGACGATGACGCCGTCTCGGAGCTGACCGTCGAGGGCGACGAGCTGGTGTACTACGACCACCGCTTCCCGATCGCCCCCGGCACGGGAAGCGGGACGCCGCAAGAGGTCCACGAGCGCCAGCACTACCGCCTGATCGGCTGGCAACGCGGCAACGCGGAGCTGACCTACCGCCGGTTCTTCGACATCACGAACCTGGCCGCGGTCCGCGTCGAAGACCCGACGGTGTTCGCCGAGACGCACGGCGAGGTCCTGCGCTGGGTCGCCGACGGCGACGTCACCGGCCTGCGCGTCGACCACCCGGACGGCCTCGCCGACCCGGGCGGCTACTTCCGGCGGCTGCGGGAGAACGCGCCGAACGCGTGGATCGTGGCGGAGAAGATCCTGCACCCCGGCGAGCCGCTGCCGCAGAGCTGGCCGGTCGACGGCACCACCGGCTACGACGCCCTGCGCGAGATCGCCGGCGTCTTCGTCGACCCGGCCGCCGAGCCCGACTTCACCGCGCTGGCCACGGAGCTGGGCGTGAAGACCGGCTACCACCGCGTCGAGGCCGAGGCCCGGCGCCTGGTCACCGAGCACATCCTGGTCGCCGAGGTCCGGCGGATCGCCGCGCTGCTGCCCGACATCGACCCGGAGCAGGCCCGGCAAGCCGTGGCCGAGACCATGGTCGCCTTCCCCGTCTACCGCTCCTACCTGCCCGAAGGCGCGGCGAACTGGGCGGCCGCGATCGACGGGGCCCGCCAGGCGCGGCCCGACCTCGCCGACGCGCTGCTCATCCTCGACGCCTACGTGCGCAAGAACCCCGAGAGCGAGCTGGCCACCCGGATCCAGCAGACGTCCGGCATGGTCGTGGCCAAGGGCACCGAGGACACGACGTTCTACCGCTACACCCGCTTCGCCGCGCTGAACGAGGTCGGCGGCAACCCGGACCGGTTCGGCCTCGGCGTCGAGGAGTTCCACCGCCTGGCGGCCGAGCGCGAAGCCGGGCACCCGGCCTCGATGACGACGCTGACCACGCACGACACCAAGCGCTCGGAGGACACCCGCGCGCGGATGGCCGTGCTCGCGGAGGTGCCCGGCGAGTTCGCCGAGGCCGTCCGCCGGTGGACCGCGCGACGCGGCATCGACGAGCCGTCGCTGAACCTCCTGGCGTGGCAGACGCTGGTGTCGACCTGGCCCATCGAGCCGGCCCGGCTGCGGGACTACCTCGACAAGGCGGCCAAGGAGGCCAAGCTCCGGACCAGCTGGACCAGCCACGACGAGGCGTTCGAGGCCGACGTCGCCGCCTGGCCCGAAGACGTCCTCGGCGACGCCGAGCTGGCGTCCGACGTCGAGGCGTTCGTCGCGCGCATCGAAAAGGCGGGCTACGCGAACTCGCTCGGCCAGAAGCTGGTGCAGCTGACCGCGCCCGGCGTCCCGGACGTCTACCAGGGCACCGAGCTGTGGGACTTCTCCCTGGTCGACCCGGACAACCGCCGCCCGGTCGACTACGCGGTCCGGCGCGAAATCCTGGCGCGGGTCCTCGACGGCGAGCTGCCGGAGATCGACGCGTCGGGCGCGGCGAAGCTGCTCGTGGTGCACAAGGCGCTGCGGTTGCGCCGCGAACACCCGGCGCTGTTCCGCGGCTACCGGCCGCTGCGGGCCGAAGGAGCCGCGGCCGAGCACTGCCTGGCCTTCACCCGGAGCGCGGACCTGGCGGTCGCGGTGACGCGGCTGCCGATCGGCCTCGAAGCCGCCGGCGGCTGGCGCGACACCGTGCTCCCGCTGCCGGCCGGCGTCTGGACCGACGTCCTGACCGGCCGCGACGTCACCGGCGAGCCCGCCGTCCTGTTCGAGCGGTACCCCGTCGCGTTGCTGGTGCGAGGAGACGCATGAGGTTCAGCGTGTGGGCGCCGTCCGCCCGCCGGGTCCGGGTGACCGTCGACGCCGGCGTGCACGAGATGACCGCCGGCGACGGCGGCTGGTGGCACGCCGAGGCCGACGGCATCAACTACGCCTTCGTCCTCGACGACTCCGACGACCGCCTGCCCGACCCGCGGTCGCGGTGGCAGCCCCACGGCGTCCACCGGGAGTCGCGCGTCTACGACCACGGCGAGTTCGAGTGGACCGACGACGCGTGGCACGGCCGGCAGCTCCCGGGCGGGGTCGTCTACGAGCTGCACATCGGGACGTTCACCGAGGGCGGCACCTTCGACGCGGCCATCGACCGGCTCGACCACCTCGTCGAACTGGGCATCACCCACGTCGAGCTGCTGCCGGTCAACTCCTTCGACGGCACCGCGGGCTGGGGCTACGACGGCGTCCTCTGGGGCGCGGTCCACGAGCCCTACGGCGGGCCCGACGGCTTCAAGCGGTTCGTCGACGCGGCCCACGCGCGCGGCCTGGCCGTCGTGCTCGACGTCGTCTACAACCACCTCGGGCCCTCCGGCGCCTACCTCGACCGGTTCGGGCCGTACTTCGCCGGGCAGAACGACTGGGGACCCGGGCTGAACCTCGACGGCGCCGGCTCGGACGAGGTCCGCCGGTACGTCGTGGACAACGCGCTGAGCTGGTTCCGCGACTTCCACGTCGACGGCCTGCGCCTGGACGCGGTGCACGCGCTGCTCGACCGGCGGGCCGTCCACCTGCTCGAACAGCTCGCCACCGAGACCGAGGCCCTGTCCGCGGCGCTGAACCGGCCGCTGACGCTGATCGCCGAGTCCGACCTCAACGACCCGAAGCTGGTCACGCCCCGTGAGCGCGGCGGGTACGGCCTCCACGCGCAGTGGTCGGACGACTTCCACCACGCGCTGCACGTCAAGCTCACCGGCGAGGAGTCGGGCTACTACACCGACTTCGCCGCGCAGGACGCCGTCGAGCGGGTCCTGCGCGGGGTGTTCTTCCACGCCGGGACCTGGTCGTCGTTCCGCGAGCGGACCCACGGCCGCCCGGTCGACACCCGGACCGTGCCGGGCCACCGCTTCCTCGCCTACCTGCAGGACCACGACCAGATCGGCAACCGCGCCACCGGCGACCGGCTCTCCGCGACGGTCTCGCCGGACCGGCTGGCCTGCGGCGCGGCGATCCTGTTCTGCTCGCCGTTCACGCCGATGGTGTTCATGGGGGAGGAGTGGGCGGCGAGCACGCCGTGGCAGTTCTTCGCCTCCTTCCCGGACCCGGAGCTGGCCGACGCGGTCCGCACGGGCCGCCGTCGCGAGTTCGCCCGGCACGGCTGGGGCGAGTCCGACGTGCCCGACCCGATGGACCCGGCGACGGTCGAGCGTTCCCGGCTCGACTGGACCGAGGTGGACACGCCCGGCCACCGGGAGATGCTGGAGCTGTACCGGACGCTGATCCGGCTGCGCCGCGAGCGGCCCGAGCTGGCCGGTCCGTGGCTCGCCGACCTGCGGGTCGACACCGCGCCGGACGGCTCGTGGCTCGTACTGCACCGCGGCGGGCTGCGCCTGGCCGTCAACTTCGGTCCCGGCCCGGTCACGCTCCCGCTGGGGGCCACCACGGCCCTGCTGACCTGGGCCGGGGCCACCGTGGACGGTGGTGCCGCCGAGCTGGCCCCGGACAGTTTCGTTCTGGTGGAAACCCGGTAACTCCGGCGGCACCCCGCGCGCGAAGCGGGCCGGATCTGGGACGATTCAGGAATGGCCACACGACCCTCGACCCAGCACGTCCTCGCCGGACGCCCGTTCCCGCTCGGCGCCCACGCCGAGGCGGGCGGCGTCCGGTTCGCGATCACCTCCGCCGTCGCGGACGCGGTCGACCTGTGCCTGATCGACGCCGACGGGTCGGAGCGCCGGATCGCGCTCACCGAACGCACGTTCGGCGTGTGGCACGGCCTGGTGCCCGGGGTGACGCCGGGGCAGCGGTACGGCTACCGGGTCCACGGCCCGTACGACCCGGCCCGCGGCCTGCGCTGCAACCCGCACAAGCTGCTCCTCGACCCGTACGCCCGGCAGATCACCGGCGGGCTCACCGACCTGACCGCGGCGCAGGGCTTCACCGGCGACCCCGAGCGCGGGCCGATGTCCACAGTGGACTCCCTGGGCAGCGTGCCGCTGTCGGTCGTGTCCTCGCCGGGCGGGCCGGACACCGGGGTCAAGCCGGAGGTCCCGTTCGAAGAGGCGGTGGTCTACGAGCTGCACGTCAAGGGGTTCACCCAGCGGCACCCGTTCATCCCGGAGGCCCTGCGCGGCACCTACCTCGGCTTGGCCCACCCGGTGGCCATCGAGTACCTGACCCGGCTCGGCGTCACGTCGGTGGAGCTGCTGCCGGTGCACACGTTCCTCGACGAGCCGTCGCTGGTCCGGGCCGGGCGGCACAACTACTGGGGGTACTCGCCGCTCGGCTTCTTCGCGCCGCACGCGGCCTACGCCAGCGAGCCCGGCCACGAGGTCGAGGAGTTCCGGCTGATGGTGGCGGCCCTGCACGCGGCCGGCATCGAGGTGATCATCGACGTCGTGTTCAACCACACCTGCGAGGGTGGCCCCGACGGCCCGACGCTGAGCTTCCGCGGGCTGAACGCGCCCGTGTACTACCTGCACACCGAGCGCGGCCACATGGCCGACATCACCGGCTGCGGCAACACCCTGGAGGCCGGCTCGCCGACCGTGGTCCGGCTGGTCACCGACTCGCTGCGGTACTGGACGCAGGAGCTGGGCGTCGACGGCTTCCGGTTCGACCTGGCCAGCACGCTCGGCCGGGCCCGCGGCGGCCCGTTCGACCCCGCGTCGACGCTGCTCACCGCGATCACCACGGACCCGGTGCTCTCGCGCTGCAAGCTCATCGCCGAGCCGTGGGACGCCACCGGCGAGGGCTACCGCGTCGGCGGCTTCGGCGCCCAGTGGGCGGAGTGGAACGGCCGCTACCGCGACACGGTGCGCGACTTCTGGCGCGGCGCGACCGGCGTGCGCGACCTCGCCTACCGGCTGTCCGGTTCGTCGGACCTCTACGACCACAACCTGCGCCGTCCGTGGCAGTCGATCAACTTCGTCACCGCCCACGACGGCTTCACGCTGCGGGACCTGGTGTCCTACAACGAAAAGCACAACGAAGCCAACGGCGAGGACAACCGCGACGGCGGCAACGACAACCGCTCGTGGAACCACGGCGTCGAGGGTGACACGGCCGACCCGGAGATCCGCGAGCTGCGCGCGCGGCAGGTGCGGAACATGTTCGCCACGCTGCTGCTGTCCACCGGCACCCCGATGATCACCGCGGGCGACGAGTTCTGGCGGACCCAGCGCGGCAACAACAACGCCTACTGCCTCGACGACGAGACGTCCTGGCTGGACTGGACACCGGAGGACCCCGAGGCGGAGGCCATGTTGACCTTCGCGCGGCGGGTCGTCCGGCTGCGGGCGAACAGCCCGGCGCTGCGGCAGCCGGAGTTCTTCGAAGGCCGGACGACGCCGACCGGCAAGCCGGACCTGGTCTGGTTCCGCCCCGATGGCGAGGAGTTCGGCGAGACCGACTGGTTCGAGGACCGGCACACCCTCGGCATGTGGGTCGACGGCTCGAACAGCCAGGCCCGCAACCGCGACGGCGAGCTGGTGCCCGACCACTCGTGGCTGATGTGGCTGCACGCGGGGGAGGAGCCGGCCGAAGTGGTGCTGCCGGGCCGCGAGTACGGCGAGACGTTCAAGCCGACGCTCGACACGAGCACGTCGGACGGCAGCCCGGCCGACCCGGGCCCGCTGGAGGCCAAGAGCCGGGTGACGCTGCGGTCGCGTTCGCTGCTCCTGTTGCGCGCCCCGCGCCTGGCCGCGGACCCCGCGCCCGAACCCTACTGACGCGTACCGCACCGGACGACACGTGCCTCAAGGGTCGACACGTGTGATCAGGAGGTCGACACGCGTGATCCGAGGGTCGACACGGCGACCGGCATCGTGTCGACTCCCCAATCACGCGAGTCGACTCCTCAATCACGCGTGTCGACCTTCCGATCACGCGAGCCGGCCGGTCCGCCTGTCGTCCATTCGGGTACGGGTGTTCACCGCCGCTGCCGGGCGGTGGGTCACCGGCGCGCGGTTAACCTGCCGGACATCTGCCGGAAATTCGTTGCGAGGAAAGCGTTTCACCTTCGCCCGGGTGGGTACAGAACAAGAGAGACCTGCCTCGATCGTGCGTGATCGAGTCGGGCAGACTGACGACGCCTGCGCACAATCCGACACTTCGAGGGGCGTTGCCCATGACCGGCCGGCTCGGCATCGACGACGTCTCCCCCAGCGTGAGCTGCGGCCGGTACCCGGCCAAAGCCGTTGTGGGGGAACACATCCCGGTCACCGCGACCGTCTGGCGGGAAGGTCACGACGCGGTCGCCGCCACCGTCGCGTGGCGCGGCCCCGGCGACCGGCTGACCCGCCAGGCGCGCATGGTGCCGCGCGGTCCCGACCACCCCGACGAGTTCGCCGCGGTGATCGTCCCGGACACCACCGGTATGTGGACCTACCGCATCGACGCGTGGGGCGACCCCTGGGCGACGTGGGAGCACAACGTCGAGGTGAAGGTGGCCGCCGGGCAGGGCCCCGAAGACCTCGCCAACGACCTCGAGAACGGCGCCCGGCTGCTGGAGCGCGTCTCGCGCCGCCCGGACCGCCGCGCGGAGAAGGCGCTGCTGACCGGCGCGCTGACCGCGTTGCGTGACACCGGGCGCAGCCTCGCCGAGCGGGTCGGGCCCGCGCTCTCGCCCGAGGTCCGCCAGCTGATGCACGAGTTCCCGGTGCGCGAGCTGATCACCAAGGGCAAGCCGCACAAGATGTGGGTCGACCGCCGCCGGGCCGCGTTCGGCTCCTGGTACGAGCTGTTCCCCCGCTCCACCGGCGGGGTCGACGCCGAGGGCAAGCCGGTGCACGGCACCTTCACCACCGCCTCCGCCGCGCTCGACCGGGTCGCGAAGATGGGCTTCGACGTCGTCTACCTGCCGCCGATCCACCCGATCGGCCGCGTGAACCGCAAGGGCCCCAACAACACCCTCGACGCCAAGCCGGAGGACGTCGGCTCGCCGTGGGCCATCGGCGCCGACGAAGGCGGGCACGACGCCATCCACCCGGACCTCGGCACCTTCGAGGACTTCGACGCCTTCGTCGCCCGGTCGGAAGAGCTGGGCATGGAGGTGGCGCTGGACTTCGCGCTGCAGGCCGCGCCCGACCACCCGTGGGTCCTGAAGAACCAGGAGTTCTTCACCACCCGCCCGGACGGCTCGATCGCCTACGCGGAGAACCCGCCGAAGAAGTACCAGGACATCTACCCGATCAACTTCGACAACGACCCCAAGGGCGTCTACGAGGAGATGCTGCGGGTCATCACGGTCTGGATCGACCACGGAGTGAAGATCTTCCGGGTCGACAACCCGCACACCAAGCCGCCGGACTTCTGGGCCTGGCTCATCCAGTCCGTGAAGGACGCCCACCCGGACGTCCTGTTCCTGGCCGAGGCGTTCACGCGCCCGGCGCGGCTGTGGGGCCTGGCCCGGCTCGGCTTCACCCAGAGCTACACGTACTTCACCTGGCGCACCGGCAAGCAGGAGCTGATCGACTTCGCCATCGACCTGCGCGAGCACTGGCACGAAGGCCGGCCGAACCTGTTCGTCAACACCCCGGACATCCTCCACGAGTCGCTGCAGCGCGGCGGGCCCGGCATGTTCGCGCTGCGGGCCGCGCTGGCCGCGACGATCGCGCCGACGTGGGGCGTCTACTCGGGGTACGAGCTGTTCGAGCACGTCCCGGTCCGCGAGGGCAGCGAGGAGTACCTCGACTCCGAGAAGTACCAGCTGCGTCCGCGCGACTTCGAGCGCGCGCTGGCCGAGGGCCGGTCGCTGGAGCCGTGGATCGCCAAGCTCAACGCCGTCCGCCGCGCGCACCCGGCGCTGCAGCAGATGCGGACCCTGCACTTCCACCACGTCGACAACGACGCGCTGCTGGCGTACTCCAAACAGGACCCGGCCACCGGTGACACCGTGGTCACCGTCGTCACCCTCGACCCGTACGCGCCGCAGGAGGGCACCCTGTGGCTCGACACGGCGGCCCTCGGGTTCGAGGCGCACGAACGGTTGATCGCGCACGACGAGGTCACCGGCGACACCTGGGACTGGGGTCCGGCGAACTTCGTGCGGCTCGAGCCCTGGCGGGCCGTGGCGCACGTGGTGTCGGTCCGGCGGCGGCTGGCCGGTTAGCGGGGGAAGGAACGGATCGAGGGACTGAGGTGGAACACATGGCGGAGGAAGCCCGCCCCGACGCGGCACTCGGGCTGGACGGTGTGCCGCACACCGGTGAGGCGATGACGGCCGACGGGATGCTCGTGGAGCCCCAGGCCGGGGACTTCCGCTCGGCGCAACAGGCGCCCAGCAACCCGGAGTGGTTCAAGGGCGCGGTGTTCTACGAGGTGCTGGTGCGCGCGTTCGCCGACTCGAACGGCGACGGCACCGGCGACCTGCGCGGCCTGGCCGGCCGGCTCGACTACCTGGCCTGGCTCGGCATCGACTGCCTCTGGCTGCCGCCGTTCTACGCGTCGCCGTTGCGCGACGGCGGGTACGACATCAGCGACTTCCGCGCGGTGCTGCCGGAGTTCGGCAGCGTCGAGGACTTCGTGTTCCTGCTGAACGAAGCCCACCGGCGCGGCATCCGGGTGATCACCGACCTGGTGCTCAACCACACCTCGGACGCGCACCCGTGGTTCCAGCAGTCCCGCAGCGACCCGGACGGCCCGTACGGCGACTACTACGTGTGGAGCGACGACGACTCCCGCTACGCCGACGCGCGGATCATCTTCGTCGACACGGAGTCGTCGAACTGGACCTACGACCCGGTGCGCGGGCAGTTCTACTGGCACCGGTTCTTCTCGCACCAGCCCGACCTGAACTTCGAGAACGCCGACGTCCAGAACGCGATGATCGACACCCTGCGGTTCTGGCTGGACCTGGGCATCGACGGGTTCCGCCTCGACGCCGTGCCGTACCTGTTCGAGCAGGAAGGCACCAACTGCGAGAACCTGCCGCGCACGCACGAGTTCCTCAAGCGCTGCCGCAAGGTCGTCGACGACGAGTACCCGGGCCGGATCCTGCTCGCCGAGGCCAACCAGTGGCCCTCGGACGTCGTCGAGTACTTCGGCGACCCGGCGGTCGGCGGCGACGAGTGCCACATGGCGTTCCACTTCCCGCTGATGCCGCGGATCTTCATGGCCGTGCGCCGCGAGTCGCGGTTCCCGATCTCGGAGATCATGACCCAGACCCCGGAGATCCCCAGCGGCAGCCAGTGGGGCATCTTCCTGCGCAACCACGACGAGCTGACCCTCGAGATGGTCACCGACGACGAGCGCGACTACATGTACGCGGAGTACGCCAAGGACCCGCGCATGAAGGCCAACATCGGCATCCGCCGCCGGCTGGCCCCGCTGCTGGACAACGACCGCAACCAGCAGGAGCTCTTCACCGCGATGCTGCTGTCGCTGCCGGGCTCGCCCGTTCTGTACTACGGTGACGAGATCGGCATGGGAGACAACATCTGGCTCGGCGACCGCGACGCGGTCCGCACCCCCATGCAGTGGACCCCGGACCGCAACGCCGGCTTCTCCTCCTGCGACCCCGGCCGGATCTACCTGCCGGTGATCATGGACCCGGTGTACGGCTACCAGGGCCTGAACGTCGAGGCGCAGTCGAACAACGCGTCCTCGCTGCTCAACTGGACCCGGCGGATGATCGAGGTGCGCAAGGAGCACCACGCGTTCGCGGAAGGCGAGTTCGTCGACCTCGGCGGGTCCAACCCGAGCGTGCTGGCCTACAAGCGCCAGTGGCGGCGCCCGGACGGCGGCGAGGACGTCGTGCTCTGCGTGAACAACCTCTCCCGGTTCCCGCAGCCGGTGGAGCTGGATCTGTCCGCGCACCGCGGGTGCACGCCGGTGGAGCTCACCGGTGGCGTGCAGTTCCCCAGCATCGGGGACCTGTCGTACCTGCTGACGCTGCCGGGACACGGCTTCTACTGGTTCCAGCTGACGAGCCCGGGAGACGAAGGCGAAGCGAGGTGAGTCCCTTGTCCGACCCGCGTGAGCTGGTGGACGACCTGATCGGCGACCTGCAGCACTGGCTGCCGGAGCAGCGCTGGTTCGCCGGCAAGGACCGGCCGGTGACCGGCGTCCGGCCGCTCGGCGTGACCGAGCTGGTCGAAGGCGACCCGCAGCTGCTGCACGTGGTCGTCGAGGTCGCCCAGGGCGACCGGCGCGAGCCGTACCAGCTGCTCGTGGGCCGGCGGACGCACCCGCCGGAGATCTCGTCGGCCAGCTGGATCGGCGCCGTCGGCGACCTCAACGCCTACGAGGCGTCCGGCGACCTCGACGTCACCGGTGTGCTGCTGGACCTGATGGCGCGGGAGGGCCGCGTCGGCTCCCTCGTCTTCGAGCACGAGCCCGGCGTCGAGCTGGACACCGGCCTGCGGGCCCGGCCGATCACCTCGGAGCAGAGCAACACGTCGCTGGTCTACGGCGGGCAGTACATCCTCAAGCTGTTCCGGAAGCTGACGCCGGGCAAGAACAAGGACCTGCTGCTGCACCGGGCGCTGCAGGGCGTCGACAGCAAGCACATCGCGCCGGTGCTCGGCTCGATCACCGGCGACCTCGACGGCGAGCCGACCACGGTCGGCATGCTCCAGCAGTTCGTCGCGGACGCGGTCGACGGCTGGGCGATGGCCACTACCAGCGTCCGCGACCTGATGGCCGCCCCGGAGCTGCACGCCGAGGAGGTCGGCGGCGACTTCGCCGGCGAGGCCGAGCGGCTCGGGCGCGCGGTGGCCGAGGTGCACGCGGACCTGGCGGAGGCCCTCGGCACCGAGCCGGTCGACGCCGGCGAGCTGGAGCGCTCGACGAAGGCGATGCTCGAGCGGCTCGACACGATCGCCGGGCGGGTGCCGGAGCTGGCCGCGCACGCCCCGGCGCTGCGGGCGGCGTTCGAGAAGCTGCGCACGCTGCCCGCCGGCGCCGTGACCATGCAGTACATCCACGGAGACCTGCACCTGGGCCAGGTGCTGCGGACCGTCACCGGGTGGCTGCTGATCGACTTCGAGGGCGAGCCGGCGGCCCCGGTGGAGGAGCGTCACGCGCTTCGGTCGCCGTTGCGCGACGTGGCGGGCATGCTGAGGTCGTTCGACTACGCGGCCCAGCAGATGCTGGTCGGCCACCTGGACGACTCGGCGCTGGCCGCGCGGGCCCAGGAGTGGTCGCACCGCAACCGGGCGGCGTTCTGCGAGGGTTATGCCGCGGTCGCGGCCGACCCGCGTGACCAGGGCGAGCTGCTGCGCGCCTTCGAACTGGACAAGGCGGTCTACGAAGTGGGCTACGAGCACGCGAACCGGCCGGACTGGCTCGGCGTGCCGCTCGCTTCGATCGCCCGGATCACCGACGGAGAGGGATGACGCCGTGAACGCGGTTCCGGAAGGACTCCCGGCCGCCGCCCCGGCGGCCGCGGACATCGACCGGCTGCTGGCCGGTTCGCACCACGACCCGCACTCGGTGCTGGGCGTGCACGCGGTGAGGAAGGGCTTCGTGGCCCGGGCGCTGCTGCCCGGCGCCAAAGCCGTCGCGCTGCTCAGCGGCGAGCACCGGTACCCGATGGAGCCGGTCATCGACGCGCTGTTCGCCGTCGCGGTGCCGGAGCACCCCGGCGACTACCGGCTGGAGATCGACTACGACGGGCACTCCGTCACTGCCGACGACCCGTACCGCTGGCTGCCCACGGTCGGCGAGCTGGACCTGCACCTGATCGGCGAAGGCCGGCACGAGCGGCTGTGGGAGGTGCTCGGCGCGCACGTCCGGGCGTACGAGACGCCGGGCGGCGTCGTCGACGGGACGTCGTTCGCGGTCTGGGCGCCGAACGCCCGCGGCATCCGCGTGATCGGCGACTTCAACGGCTGGGACGGCCGCGGTCACGCGATGCGCTCGCTCGGCTCGTCCGGGGTCTGGGAGCTGTTCGTGCCGGGTGTCGGCGCCGGCTCCTGCTACAAGTTCCGGATCCTCGGCGCCGACGGCAACTGGCGCGAGAAGGCCGACCCGATGGCGTTCGGCACGGAACACCCGCCCGCGACGGCGTCGGTCGTCACCACCTCCGGGCACCTGTGGGAGGACGACGCGTGGGTCGCCCAGCGCGAGGCCACCGAGTGGTCCGCGGCGCCGATGAGCGTCTACGAGGTCCACCTGGGCTCGTGGCGGCCCGGGCTCGACTACCGCGAGCTGGCCGACCAGCTCGGCGACTACGTCCTCGAGACCGGCTTCACCCACGTCGAGCTGCTGCCGGTGTCGGAGCACCCGTTCGGCGGCTCGTGGGGCTACCAGGTGACGTCGTACTACGCGCCGACGTCCCGCTTCGGCTCCCCGGACGACTTCCGCTACTTCGTCGACCGCCTGCACCAGCGGGGAATCGGCGTCCTGGTCGACTGGGTGCCCGCGCACTTCCCGAAGGACAGCTGGGCGCTGGCCAAGTTCGACGGCACCGCGCTGTACGAGCACGCGGACCCGCGCCGCGGCGAGCAGCCCGACTGGGGCACGCTCGTGTTCGACTTCGGCCGCAACGAGGTCCGCAACTTCCTCGTCGCCAACGCGCTGTACTGGATCGAGGAGTTCCACCTCGACGGCCTGCGAGTCGACGCGGTCGCCTCGATGCTCTACCTCGACTACTCCCGCAAGGACGGGGAGTGGCTGCCGAACCAGTACGGCGGCCGCGAGAACCTGGACGCGGTGAAGTTCCTGCAGGAGCTGAACGCGACCGTCTACAAGCGACACCCCGGCGTCGTGATGGTGGCCGAGGAGTCGACGGCGTGGCCGGGCGTCACGCGCCCGACGCACCTGGGCGGCCTCGGGTTCGGCTTCAAGTGGAACATGGGCTGGATGCACGACACGCTCCGGTACCTGTCCCACGAGCCGATCCACCGCGCCTACCACCACAACGAGATGACGTTCTCACTCGTGTACGCGTGGAGCGAGAACTTCGTGCTGCCGCTTTCGCACGACGAAGTGGTGCACGGCAAGGGATCCCTGTGGGGCCGCATGCCGGGCGACGCCTGGAACAAGGCGGCCGGGCTGCGTTCGCTGCTGGCGTTCATGTGGGCGCACCCGGGCAAGCAGCTGCTGTTCATGGGCGGCGAGTTCGGCCAGCCGTCGGAGTGGTCGGAGCAGCGGTCGCTGGACTGGCACCTGCTGGACGAGCCGCTGCACCGCGGGGTGCAGGACCTGCTGCGGTCGCTGAACTCGGTGTACCGGTCCTCGCCCGCGCTGTTCAGCCAGGACACGTCACCGGACGGCTTCCGCTGGATCGACGCGAACGACTCGAGCGGCAACGTCCTGAGCTTCCTGCGCATCGGCACCGACGGATCCCGGCTGGCCTGCGTCGCGAACTTCTCGGGCGTGCCGCACCACGACTACCGGGTCGGCCTGCCGTCGGCGGGCCGCTGGCTCGAGGTGGTCAACACGGACGCGGAGGCCTACGGCGGCTCGGGCGTCGGCAACCTGGGCGCGGTGGAGGCGACGGAGGACCCGTGGCACGGCCAGCCGGCCTCGGCCGTCCTCCAGCTCCCCCCGGCCGGAGTCCTCTGGCTGGCCGAAGAGACCCCCGCGGACCCCGACCTGACGTGACCAAAGGGTCGACACGCGTGATCCTGAGGTCGACACGCGTGATTGAAGGGTCGACACGGCGACCACGCTCGTGTCGACCCTCCAATCACGGGTGATGTCCCTTCAATCACGCGTGATGCCTCTCCCGTCACGCGTGATGCCCTTCCGAACACGCGAGTCACCTCGTCGATCACGCCCGGCGGGGTGAAAATGGGTCCGCCGGGTGGGCGTCGCGGGCTTACCATCAGTGCATGACCGGCGCCGGCGGCGTCCTCGTGAACCTGATCCTGTTCGCCGTGGTCTGCATCGCTCCCACGGTGCTCTTCTGGTGCGCGCTGCGCGCCCCGAAGCTGCTTCGCCGTCTTCTCGAGAAGCGCGCGAAGCCGCAACCCGCGGGTCCGCCGATCGAACGCGTCGCCGCGGATCTGCGGCGGGTGCACCGCCTGCTCGCCGGCTACCCGTCCGGGACGCCGGCCGCCCGGCGCCTCGGCACGCGGCAGGCGTACGACGAGCTGCTCGCCCAGGCTTGCCGCCAGGTGGACGTCCCGCACCGGCTCGCCGAGCTGCCCGAGGGCATGGACCGCGAGATCGAACGCCTGCGCGTCGAGGAGTCGCTGCGGGAGCGCGGCCTGGCCGTGCCCTGACTTGTACGGGCCGTGTACGCGGCCCCGTCACGCTGCCGCCATGCGACTTGTGCTCGGCCTCGTGACGCTGCTGCTGCTCGGCCTGACGACGACGGCCCAGGCCGCCGCGAACTTCCCCCGCCTCGACGCGGCGACCGTCGACGGCTACCGGCTCACCCCCGGCGGCTCCTTCGCCACCTACGGCAGCCGGATCGCCGCCCTCGACCAGAAGCTCCCGCCGCGCGGCCTGCCGCAGCTCCTCGGCGACGCCAACCGCACGGCCCGGCCGCTCTGCCACGGCACGTACCTCGCGGCCGCGCTGAAGCCCGCCGGCTTCTGCTGGGAAGACGCGAACGACGACAAGACCAACGACTGGATCCCCCAGGGCCTCACCGGCTCGGGGGACGCAGACCCGGTGACCGGGACCGTCGGCGGCAAGCGCGTCATCGCGACGTCGTGGCACACCCCCGGCGACACCATGGTCCGGCTGTCCTTTGTGGACGCCAACGGCCTCGGCTACCGGCACGTCCTGCTCGTGGAACCGACGTCCGACACCGATTTCGCGGTCGTCGCCGGACACGGGCACGGCATGACGTGGTCCGGGAACCTGCTCTACGTCGCGACCACCGGCGGCCTGATCCGCGTCTTCGACACGACGCACTTCTGGCAGGTCGACGACAGCTCCGCGACGGTCGGCCTCGGCACCGACGGCCGGTACCACGCGGCGTACTACGACTACGCGATGCCGCAGATCGGCGCCTACTGGTACCCCGGCGGCGGCGCGTGCACGACGGGGACCGGCGCGCGGCCGTGCCTGTCGACGCTCTCCTTCGACCACGGCGATTCCACGTTCGTGACGGCCGAGCACGCGGCCGAGGCGGGCGGCCGGGTCCTGCGCTGGCCGTTCGACGCCTCGACGGGCCGCCTGAAGACCTCGGCCGACGGTCAGGTGCACGCCGTCGAAGGGTTCTCGTCGCCGGTGTGGGGGATGCAGGGCGCGGTGGCGCGGAACGGCTACTTCGTCCTGACGGGAGTCTGCCCGGAGTACGCCGGAGCGGCCGGCGACCACCCGTCGTGCCTGCACGGCGGGGTCGGCGGCGTCTCGACGTCGAGGCTGGCCGGGCAGGCGCCGGTCAACAGCCAGAACCTGTCCTACTGGCCGGCGACGGGGGAGCTGTGGCTGCTGAACGAGCAGCTCCGGGAGCGCGTGGTGGTGCACGTCCCGTGGACGACGCTCACCGGCCGGCCCTGAACGCGGAAGAACCCCGCCACCGAGGTGACGGGGTTCTTCCGTGAGTACGACTCAGTCCAGGTAGTCCCGCAGGACCTGCGACCGCGACGGGTGGCGCAGCTTCGACATCGTCTTCGACTCGATCTGCCGGATGCGCTCACGGGTCACCCCGTACACCTGGCCGATCTCGTCGAGCGTGCGCGGCTGGCCGTCCGTGAGGCCGAAGCGCAGCCGGACCACGCCCGCCTCACGCTCGGACAGCGTCTGCAGCACCGACTGGAGCTGGTCCTGCAGCAGCGTGAACGACACCGCGTCCACCGCGACGACCGCTTCGGAGTCCTCGATGAAGTCACCGAGCTGCGAGTCGCCCTCGTCGCCGATCGTCTGGTCGAGCGAGATCGGCTCACGCGCGTACTGCTGGATCTCCAGGACCTTCTCCGGGGAGATGTCCATTTCCTTGGCGAGCTCCTCGGGCGTCGGCTCGCGGCCGAGGTCCTGCAGGAGTTCGCGCTGTATGCGGCCGAGCTTGTTGATGACCTCGACCATGTGCACCGGGATGCGGATGGTGCGGGCCTGGTCGGCCATCGCGCGGGTGATCGCCTGGCGGATCCACCACGTGGCGTACGTCGAGAACTTGTAGCCCTTGGTGTAGTCGAACTTCTCCACCGCGCGGATCAGGCCGAGGTTGCCCTCCTGGATCAGGTCCAGGAACGCCATGCCGCGACCGGTGTAGCGCTTGGCCAGCGACACCACGAGCCGGAGGTTCGCCTCCAGCAGGTGGTTCTTGGCGCGCTCGCCGTCACGCACGATCCACTTGAGATCGCGGCGCATCTGGGTGACGAGCTTCTCGCCCTCCTCCTCGGCGGTGCGCACGCGCTCGGCGGCGTAGAGCCCGGCCTCGATCCGCTTGGCCAGCTCCACCTCCTCCTCCGCGTTCAGCAGCGCGACCTTGCCGATCTGCTTGAGGTAGGCACGCACGGAGTCGGCCGACGCGGTGAGCTCGGCGTCCTTGCGCGCCTGGCGCAGGGCCTCCGACTCTTCCTCGTCCCAAACGAAGTCCGGGTTGTCGGAGCTCTTGGCGGCCGCCGCCTTGTCGGCCGCGGCACCACGACGGCGCTGCGCCGGGGTCTCCTCGTCGTCATCGTCATCGTCGTCGTCATCCGCCGAGGCGGCGTCCGGCTCTTCGGTGACCGTCTCGTCGACGACGTCGACCTCGACCTCTTCCAGGTCCGACAGGTCGGGCGAGTCGAGCTCGCCTTCCTCGAGACCCTCGGGGCCTTCGGGGTCGCCGTCTTCGCCCTTGGTCGCGGGCTTCTTCGCCGGCGCCTTCTTGGCCGGAGCCTTCTTCGCGGTGGTGGTCTTGCGGGCCGCAGGCTTCGCCGTCCCGGTGGCTGCCTCTTCGGCCGGCTCGCCGGCTGCGGTCGCTGTCTTCGTCCCGCCTCGGGTTGCGGTTCTTGCGGCTGCCACTTACGCCCTTTCGCAGCGGTCGATCATGACGAGCAACGGCACGGGTGCCACTGCTGCCTCACATTCGGGGATCACGCCTCGGCCTGCGGTTTTCGCCTCCGCAGCCGTGGGCCGTGTTCCATTGTAACGACGGTACGCGCATGCGTCGCGAAGCGATCACCCTCCGGCCCGCTCCGGCGCCCGGATCTAGTGCTGGATGCCCTCGCTCGCGGCCGCCGCGGCACCCACGATCCCGGCGTTGTTCTGCAGCGTCGCCACCAGGACCGGCGTGCGGAGGTCCAGCAGCGGCACCCATTTTTCGGCCTTCTTGCTGACCCCGCCGCCGACGATGAACAGGTCGGGCCAGATCAGGTTTTCGAGCACGGTCAGATAACGGTGCACGCGCTTGGACCATTCGGGGTACGAGAGACCCTCGTTGTCCTTCACGGAGGCGGCCGCGCGCTTCTCCGCGTCGTGGCCGTCGATCTCCAGGTGGCCGAACTCGGTGTTCGGGACGAGCTTGCCGTCCTGGAACACCGCGCTGCCGATGCCGGTGCCGAAGGTGAGCAGCGCGGTGACGCCCTTGCGCGCGACCGGGTCGCCGAAGCGGATCTCGGCCATGCCCGCCGCGTCGGCGTCGTTGAGCATCGCGACCTGGTCGACGCCGCGGCCGAGGCGCTTGGCGAAGAGGGCGTCGGCGTCGGTGCCGATCCACTGCTTGTCGATGTTGGCCGCGGTGTGCGCGACGCCCTTCTTGACGACCGCCGGGAGCGTCACGCCGACCGGGCCGTCCCAGCCCGCCTGCGTCACGATCTCGGCGACGACGTCCGCCACCGCCGACGGCGTGGACGGCTTCGGCGTCTCGATCCGGATCCGGTCGCCGATGAGCTGCCCCTTGTCCAGGTCGACCAAGGCCCCCTTGATCCCGCTGCCGCCGATGTCGATGCCGAAACCTCGGCGGGTCGCCTCCACCACGGACGTGGTCCCTTCTCGCACGATTCAGAAGCCTGCCTCGGAGACTTTAACCGGATGTGGTGACATGTCGGACGTGGGAGTTGACGAGTCGTTGCTGAAAAGCGTCGCGGTGCAGGTCGCGACGGACGCCGCCGAGCTGGTCCGCGAGGCCTGGGAGGGGATGGCGCGGGGGCGCTCGGTGGCCGTGGACACGAAGTCCGCGGACACCGACGTCGTCACCGCCGTCGACCACGAGTCGGAGCAGCTGGTGCGCGCGCGGCTGGCCTCGCTGCGGCCCGGGGAGCCGGTGCTGGGCGAGGAGGGCGGCGGCGCCGCCGGCGACGGCGTGACCTGGGTCGTCGACCCCATCGACGGGACGGTCAACTTCCTCTACGGGCTGCCGTGGTTCGCGGTGTCGGTGGCGGCGCAGGTCGGCGGCGAGTCGGTGGCCGGCGCGGTGGTGGAGCCGGCGAGCGGCCGGGTCTGGTCGGCCGCGCGCGGGCAGGGCGCGTTCCTGGACGGCCGCCGGCTGGCGGTGTCGGCGCCTTCGCGGCTGGAGCTGACGTTGGTCGGGACCGGTTTCGCGTACTCGGCGGAGCGCCGGACGCGGCAGTCACGGTTCGCGGCGGAGCTGCTGGGGCGGGTCCGGGACATCCGGCGCAACGGGGCGGCGTCGCTGGACCTGTGCGCGGTGGCGGCGGGCTGGCTCGACGCGTACGTGGAGCACGGGCTGCACCGCTGGGATTGGGCGGCGGGGGCACTGATCGCGGCGGAGGCGGGCGCTCGGGTGCACCTGCCGGGGTCGGCACCGGAGCTGGGCGCGGACGCGACGTACGCGGCGGCACCGTCGATCGCGGACCCGCTGCGGAAGGTCCTGGCCGACTGCGGCGCCGCCGAGGTCTGACGGCGCCCAATCCGGGAGAACACGGCGTTTCCGCCGCGGCGGTCTACGGCGAGACGGTGCGGGCGAAGGTAGCGAACACCTCGTCCGGCCTCCGCCGCGAACACGTCGTCCGCGAACACGTCGTCCGGGGAACTCCGGCGACTCGTCCGGGGAACTCAGGCGTCGCGAACGGGCCGCTCGCGACGCGAGCGCCCGGAATTGTCGGTGCTCCCCGGTAGCGTGAAGATCGGGGGCGCCCCCACGCGCGCGGGGTGCGGCTTGGGTGCGGGCTGTGCGGGTGGTGCGCGCCGGCTCAGCAGCCGACGTCGCGGGCCGATGCCAGCAGCGTCTGGTCGATGACCGGGGCCTTCGCGCCCGCGGACTGCTCGTTCGTGCCGCCGCCCTGGTGGGCCTTGGACCAGTCGGCGAGCTGGGTGAGGACCTGGCGGGCCTCGGCGCGGGGCCGGAGGTCGCCGAAGAGGGTGCCCGTGACCAGGTCGACGCTCGCGTCCTTGCGGTTGTCCTGGACCAGCTCGGCGCACGGGACCACGAGGCTGAGCGTGCGGGCCGCCGTGAGGCCGTTCTCGCCGAAGCGGATCTGGCCGCGGCACTTGGCCGCACGGCCCTCGTAGGCCGGGTCGTTGGCCGGCTCACCCGCTCCGGTGAAGCCCAGCTCCTTGAGCGCGGTGGTCGTGATGCCGCCCTGGCCGCGGGAGCCGGAGGCGTTGAGCACCTTCACCGCGACCTTGTCCGGCGGCACCGGCGCGCGGTCGTCGAGGGCGTTGTGGGGGAGGGTGCTGAACGTGACGCCCGGCGGCGGGCTGGCGGCCGGGTCGCACTTCACGGCCTCGTCGACGTCCCCCTTGCCGACGGCCGCGTTGATCCAGACGATGATCGCGCCCAGCGCGAGCACACCGATGACGATCAGCGCGGGCAGCGGCTTGTGCTTGCGATACGGCCGCGCCCCACGGTCCCCGATGCCGTTCCCCGACGCCACCTGCCCGTCCCTTCCCGAACACCGAACCCGGCCGGTGCGAACCCGGCACCGTCGTGGCCGATGAGCCTAGGCGCTGCGACCCGCGCCCACCGTCCCGGGGGCCCGGTTCTCCCGGTGCGCCGCCCGTCGTCGCGGGACCCCGCCCGCGACCGATCCCCGTGCGGCGATCGCACCACGGCGGGGTCGGCCGGGGCAAGCGGACACGGGCCGCCGGTGAGGTTCTCCACCCGCGGGCAACCCGAATGGACGACAACGCGTCTTACCTGCGGGTTCCCCCTGTCGGGTGACGATTTCCCGGCAATGTCTGACTCGTTGCAGAACCGTCGCGGGCGTGAGCTACCCTTCCCGGGCTCCGGCCGCAGGAAGAGGCCCATAAAGAAGAGACCTCGGTCACTTCGGCCGTCGGGCACAAACGAGGGCCCTGGAACGTTGACCAGCGGCACGGCGGACTCACGGGCGCATCCGAGGGTTCGGGAAAACGACTACACAAGCTGATCGCAGGGGTGAGGGACACATGGCTACCGACTACGACGCTCCGCGCCGCAGCGAAGCCGACGAGCTGGCCGAAGACTCGTTGGAGGAGCTCAAGGCCCGGCGGAACGAGAACCAGTCCGGCGTCGTCGACGTCGACGAGGACGCGACCGCCGAGAACTTCGAGCTGCCGGGTGCCGACCTTTCCGGGCTTTCCGGGGAGGACATGACCGTGAAGGTGGTGCCGAAGCAGGCGGACGAGTTCACCTGCTCCGTGTGCTTCCTGGTGCACCACCGCAGCCGGCTGGCCGAGGAGAGCGGTGGACGCTTGATCTGCCGCGACTGCGCCTGATCGCGCGGGATCTCGGACAGGGCTTCGCTACAGGGGACGAACAGACGCGGAGAGCCTCGAGGGCACCAAGGGGGAGGCTCGAAGCGCTGGGGACAAGGGGGCCGGCCGGCAGGCCGGCCCCCTTCCCATGTCTTGAGGGGGCATGTCTCGAGGGGGCAGAGCCGGGGTCAGGCGCCCTTGACCAGCTCGGCGACGCGCTCGGGGTGCCGG
Organism: Amycolatopsis sp. NPDC005961; assembly: GCF_040629235.1. Lineage (NCBI taxonomy): Bacteria > Bacillati > Actinomycetota > Actinomycetes > Pseudonocardiales > Pseudonocardiaceae > Amycolatopsis > Amycolatopsis sp. NPDC005961. The sequence continues at coordinate 21,923 of NZ_JBEXVF010000023.1, forward strand.
GTGCTGAACAGCCAGTACGGCGTCGGGTCGGCGGGGTCGGTGAGCGTGATCCGCACCACCGGGCCCACCCAGCCGCGGTGCAGCACGTAGGCGGCCGGGTCCCCGTCGCGGCCCAGTGCCTTGCGCTTGGCGTCCTTGTCGAAGATCTCGACCGTCCCGGCGTAGCGCAGCGGCAGGTGCGCGTCGCCCACCCACAGCTCCGGCTCGTCACCGCCGGTCACGCGGATCTTCGCCCGGCCCAGCGAGAGCATCAGCCCGACCACGACCGGCAGCGCGATCACGTACGGCAGCCACGCCCGGACGCCCGGGTAGCCCATGTCGACCTCGGCGGCCAGCAGGATCGCGCCCAGCACCGGCAGCGGCCAGCCCCACCACGGCACGTACAGCCGTTCGGAGTGCCGGACCGCGGCACTCGCGGCCGTCTTCGCAGATTCACCCACGGGTAGAGAGTAATCTCGCCGCCCGTGTCCAGCGTTCAGGTACTCCTCTCCCGGCTCGACCCGGATGTCCCGCTGCCCGCCTACGCCCGGCCGGGCGACGCGGGGGCCGATCTCGTCACCACCTCGGATATCGTCCTGAAACCCGGTGAACGCGGCGTCGTCGGCACCGGCGTCGCGATCGCGCTGCCACCCGGGTACGCGGGGTTCGTCCACCCGCGGTCCGGCCTGGCCGCCCGGGTCGGCCTCTCGGTGGTGAACACGCCGGGCACGATCGACGCGGGCTACCGCGGGGAGATCAAGGTCTGCCTGATCAACCACGACCCGGTGCACCCGGTGAAGCTCGCGCGCGGCGACCGCATCGCCCAGCTGATCGTGCAGCGGGTGGAGCACGCCGAGTTCGTCGAGGTCGACGAGCTCGACGCCACCGAACGGGGCGACGGAGGCTACGGCTCCACGGGTGGACACGCCACACTGGGAGCAGCACAGGCGCTCGGCGCGAGCGCCGGCGCGGGGGAAGGAACGGAGAAGTAGTGGGGATTTTCGGACGCAAGCGGCGGACCGAGGGCGAGTCCGCCGGCAGGCACGCCGCGCCCGAGGCCGACGACACGATCGAGGACGACGGGTACGAGGGCGAGGAGGGCGACGAGCTGTCGGACGTCTCCGACGGCCCGTTCGACGTCGCGGACTTCGAGGACGACGGCGTCCCGCGGATCGACCTCGGCTCGGTGAAGGTGCCGGTGCCCGACGGATCCCAGGTCCAGGTCGAGATGGACCCCGAAACCGGGGGCGTGCGCGCCGTGCACGTCGTCACCGAGCAGGGCCAGATCACGGTCAGCGCCTACGCCGCGCCGCGCTCGGGCGGCCTCTGGCGCGAGGTGAGCACCGAACTGGCCGAGCAGCTGCGGGCCGACGGCGCCAAGGTCAACATCGGCCGCGGCGTGTGGGGCCTGGAGATCTCGGCCATCGTCGGCGACGTCTCGCTGCGCTTCGTCGGCATCGACCGGCCGCGCTGGATGCTGCGCGGCGTCATCGCCGGGCCGCAGTCCGAGGCCGCGGCGGCCGTCGAGGTGCTGCGGGGGATCGTGCGCCGCACGATCGTCGACCGCGGCGACGCGCCGATGCCGGTCCGCACCCCGCTCACGATCACGCTGCCCGAGGCTGTCGCCGAGCACATCGCGGCCCAGCAGCAGCAAGGCTGACGCTCGGTCCGTGAAGGCCGCCCGGGGGAGCCCCGAGGCGGCCTTCACGGCTTTTCGAGGGCCCGGAGGAAGGCCAGGACGGTCGCCCGGCCGAGGGACTCGCGGTCGGCGCCCAGCGCGGCCAGGGTCGTCTCGCCGAGCGCCGCGCGGGGGAGTGCCCCGGCCCACTCCGATGCGACTTTCGTCGGGTGGATCGGGTCGTCGGTGCAGGTGCCGATCCCGGCCGGGACCGCCAGTCGCGTCAGCTCCGCGAGGGTCGGGGACGGCCGGCCCGCGGCGACGCGCAGGGACGCCGCCAACCCGTCGCCGTGGCGGCGCCACGCCCGGTCGAGTTCCGCCCGCAGCCAGTCCGGGCTGCCCGCCGTCTGCGCCAGCGCCGCTTCGACCCCGGAGCCGGCCACCAGATCCGCGGACAGCGTCGCGGCGAGCGATGCGGGTGCCTGGCCCGGACGGCCGTTCCAAGCCGGGAGCGCGGCCAGCAGGCCCCCGCAACGGTCCGGATTGGCCACGGCCCACTCGGCGGCGAGGTGGGCGCCGAACGAAATGCCGCCTACGAGCAGTTCGCCGTGTTCGTCCGCCAGCGCGTCCAGGGTCGCCAGGTAGGCGTCGGCCAAGGCCGCACCGGAGGGCGGCGGTGGCGCGATGAGCGGGACACCGAGGGCGCGCAGCGGGCCGGCGAAGACCGCCCGGACGAAGACCTCGTCCGAGCCGGTGCCGGGCAGCAGGACCGCGGCGGGAACTCTGATAGCGGACGTCACGTTGCGATCTTTGCGCAAAGGCGTTTCCCTGGCGGGGACCGCAGTACGCTGGAATCGCACGGGCCGCAAGCACTTATGTCGGGGGCCCCGGAGCACAGGAGCACCTATGTCCGCCAAAGACGGCGGCTACTTCAGCCGGTTGGTACGCAAGCTGACCAGCGACGTCGATGAGCTCGACGCCGACGAAATGTCGATGAGGTCCGGCGCCGAGGGCGCGCAGCGGGCCTGCGACTGCCGTTCCGGCGAAGAGGTCACCGTGATGGGGAGACTCCGCAGCGTGGAGCTCTGCCCGACGAACGAGGCCGCCACGCTGGAGGCGGAGCTGTTCGACGGGACACAGGGCGTGACGCTAATCTGGCTCGGTCGCCGCCGGATCCCGGGCATCGAGCCTGGCCGGACGATCAAGGTGCGCGGCCGGATGGCCGAGCGTGACGGCCAGAAGGTGCTGTACAACCCCTATTACGAGCTCCAGAGCCCAGTGAGTTGATCACCCATCGTGACTGAACCCGCCCCGAGCGAGAAGAAGACCGACGCGGAAGAAGAACCGCAGCCGACCCTGCTCGAGCAGATGGGCGGCGTGTCCGGCCTGGTCTACTCGTCGGTGCCGGTGATCGTCTTCGTCCTGGCGAACGCTTTCTTCGGCCTGACCGCGGCCATCTGGACGTCGGTGGGCAGCGCGGTGGCGATCACCGTGCTGCGCGTGGTCCGCAAGGAGCCCCTGCAGCCGGCGATCTCCGGTTTCTTCGGCGTCGCGATCGCGGCGTTCATCGCCTACCGCACCGGGTCCGCGAAGGGGTTCTTCCTCTTCGGGATCTACGCGAGCCTGGTCTACTGCGGCATCTTCGTGCTGTCGGTGGTCGTGCGCTGGCCGATCGCGGGCGTCGTCTGGAACGTGCTGAACGGCACCGGGCAGGCGTGGCGCAAGGACAAGCCGTCCCGCTACGGCTACGACATCGCGACGCTGGCCCTGGCGGCCGTGTTCGCGGCCCGGTTCGTCGTCCAGCGGTGGCTCTACCAGGAGGACTACACCGGCTGGCTGGCCTTCGCGAAGATCGCGATGGGGTACCCGCTGTACGCGCTGGGCCTGCTGGTGGTGGTCTGGGCGGTGCGCCGGTCGGACAAGCGGCTGAAGGCCCAGGCCGAGGACGAGCCCAAGCCGGAGACCGACGCCGAGGTCGAGGCCCGGCTGCGCGAGAAGTACGCCCAGGCTCCCGAAGCCTGAGACCTTGAAGAAAGGCCCCCAACGAGTTCGGCGGGGGCCTTTTCTCATGTCGTCGGTAGCTCACGCGCCGCGCGGCGCGAGCAACTCCCCGGGCGATACCGGCTGACCGGACCCCCCTTTCAACGGAGCCCGAAGCTCTGCGCCTCTCAGATGCTGGTAGAAGCCAGCAACCGATCGGCCAGCCCACGGGGGCCGGTTCGGACGTTCCGCCGGCCCAGCTCCGAACGGGGGCAGGAAACAACGGCTCTTGCGTCTGCCCGGCGCCGCTACGAGCTGTCACCACTGATGACTCTTTGGCATCGCGGCAAGACGACGATCGAGTGGTTGTGAGGCTTTGGGGCAGGACGGCAGTATCCGGCGGGCGCGCCGGATTCGCTCCTGTCTGAACAAGGGTTACCAGCACAGACAGTGAGATATGCACGTGCACATGCAGGTGCGCGAGTTAGTTGATATTCGATTACGGATACGCAAAGTGAAAGCGGCAGTGGACTCACGGGTAGGCATTCCTAAAAATGAGATCATGTGGTAAAAACACGCCCTCTTGCCATGATCGGCAATTCTCCACGAGGCCAATGCTGCTCTAGGCGCGCCGAAGTTCGACACTTTTTGAAAGGAACTTCCGCGATTGCAGGACTTGGCGACCGCGTCTGACCTGCTAGTTCTCGTCTAACGGGGTGTTGTGTGACGCAGATCACATGCGAGGAGGTGGGATTGCTGCGCTCCCATTACGTACCGTCGCTAGTCAACACGTGCTGGGGATCCCGTATGGGTGCCTGGCGATCGGGCTCGTCTCCGCAAAAGCGGCGACGGGGGCTACGCTGACTGTTGGGCGTAGCCCGAAGTCGAGAAGAGCCGGGAGCCTTGGGCGCCCGGCTGGGATCTCAGCAGGGATTCGTTCTCGATGCGGGGCCGGTCTGCTGCTCTAGCCAAGCGCGGATGGCGTGTCGGCCTGCCTCTTTCCCCGAGGGAGTAGCCGACATAGGTCTCGGTTCCAGTTGCAGCTGGGGCCGAGCCTCCCATCCGCCAGGTCTGACCCTAAGCGAGTCGTTACTGCTTCTGAGGGTGTTACAGGCCAGCCCTTACTGCCGATGGGTGAAACCGGGCTTGCCCCGTCACTGTAGACAGAAATCCTTCGCGCGGTAAAGCGTCGTAGTCAATCCAGGTCGACCAGTTCGTCCGCGTGTCTGTTATCGGCCGACAACAGCCTGTTCAGGGGCCCTGGTCGGGGTACTATGTCGGCGGTCTCTTTGGTGTCCGCCAGGGTGCCGCTGGGTGGGATCGGGCGCGGCGACCACGCAAAAGCCCTGAGGTGTCACGGGCTTCCGTGAGCACCTCAGGGCTTTGGGGGACAGGAGGTCGGGACTACTTCGGCTTGTCGTCCATCCGTCGCGGCCGCAGCAGGAATAGGACAAGGCCGACGCCGGCTGCTGCTGCGGACACGCCGAGAACGCAGATCACCCATCCCGCTACGCCTGCTAAGGCGCAGATCGCGGCGACCGCCGCACCGAACCCCGCGCCGCCCGCGAGGATCAGTACCCCGCCGAGCGCGATGGCGAAGATGCCCCCCGAGGGGCCTTTTGCGGTCAGCAGTCCCTTGAGTCCGCTGAGACCCCAGCTCCACTCGAGTTCGACGATGACAGGGTCGGCCCGCGGAGTCGGCTTGCCCGGCTCCAGCTTCGTGAGATCCAGTTCCCAGCCGGTGGTCGGTTCCTGCTTCTTTTGGTCCTTCGAGGACCCAGGTTCTTTCGGCACGCGTTTTCCTTGTCACCCGTCCCAATGCGTAGTCGCATCCGCGACCCGCTCTTCCGCAGGTGACCTTACACTGCGGATGCGCTCATGAGATGGACAAGATGATGACATTGACTGTATTTGATCATTACATGATGCGTGCGACGTCACGCTACTGTGATAGCTATGCGCATGGATCCGCCAGATGAGTTACAGCGGTCGGCTTGACATCGTGGTGATGAGAGGCGCATGCTTGTCGTCAGATCGCCCCGGGAGGAGTGATCGGGCACCAAAGCTAACGGCGAGGTGGTGATCATGGAACTCGAATTCCTTGGCCGGAGACGAACCTGATCGTAAGTACCACGGACCGGCGTTGGTTGACCTGAAGAACAAGTTGATGACAACGCGAACGGGTCCGCAACGGTAACGATGCGGCCTGTTTTGTGTGTCTGGGCCTGACTCCTCGGGCTGCAACTCGCAGAGTCGCTTAGGTCACGGAGATCCACGCATCGGGGAAGGTAATGGAATGGTGCAGAAGAATTCTGCGAGTGTGATCGACCAGAACGTGGGTGCTGGCAGCGGTGGTCAGGGCAGGGTCACGTTCAATCTGAGTCCCCGGGCGGCACGTGCCCTGGAACAGGTGGTTGGGCTGACCGGCGATTCGAAGACCGACACCATCAACCGCGCGATCAGCGTCTACGCGTACGTCGAGGAGGTTCTGGCGTCCGGCGGAGCCGTCCTGGTCAATGCTGCCGGCGAGTCCCACCCGAAAGAGCTGAAGATCTTTTAGATCTTCGAAGTTCTGTGAGGAAAAAATGAACGTCGTGAAGAGTGTCCCGGCGCCTCAGGTGCCGGGACACTCGTTTGACCGCGACGAGACGCCCGGCAAGCGGCCGGGAGCATGTCCCGAGGGCCGCCCCAAGCACGTCGCTCCGTCCCGGAGTCCGCTGCTCGTGGATAGCGGGATGGAAGGCACCCGTGGCAGGGAGACCGCCACGGGTGGACTCAGTAACCCAAAGCCGTCCGGATCTCCGGCTCGACGTCCGCCGTCGCGACGAACAGCAGCTCGTCGCCCGGCTCCAGCGGGTCCTCCGGCTGCGGCACGATCACGCGGTCGCCCCGCAGGATCGTCACCAGCGCCGCGTCGCGCGGCAACGTCAGGTCGCTCACCGGCTTGCCGGCCAGCGGGGTCTCCGCCGGCAGCGTCAGCTCGACGAGGTTCGCGTTGCTCTGCCGGAACGTCATCAGCCGGACCAGGTCGCCGACGCTGACCGCCTCCTCGACCATCGCCGCGAGCATCCGCGGGGTCGAGACGGCGACGTCGACGCCCCAGGCGTCGGTGAACAGCCACTCGTTGGCCGGGTTGTTCACCCGCGCCACCACGCGCCGCACCGCGAACTCCGTCTTCGCCAGCAGCGACACGACGAGGTTCGCCTTGTCGTCACCCGTGGCGGCGATCACGACGTCGCACTGCTCGATCCCGGACTCCTCCAGGATCGACACCTCGCAGGCGTCGCCCAGCACCCAGTCGGCCTGCTCGACGGTCTGCGGCTCGAACTGGTCGGCCTCCCGCTCGATGAGCATGACCTGGTGCCTGCCGTCGATCAGCTCGTTGGCGATCGAGCGTCCCACCGCGCCCGCCCCGGCGATCGCGACCCTCATGCCTCGTCCTCCGGTTCGCGGTTGGCCACACTGGTCACGTCGCTGACGGTGCCGGAGCGCGCGGCGACCCACACGTCGTCGCCGTCCTGCACCATCGTCTTGCCGTCCGGCAGCACCGGCGTGCCGAAGCGCATGATGAACGCCACCCGCGCGCCGGACGCCTCCTGCAGGGACCGGACGGAGTGCCCGACCCAGCCCTCGTGCAGCGGCAGCTGCAGCAGCGCGATGTTGCCCGACGGATCCCGCCACGCCGACGCGACGCCGTCCGGCAGCAGCGTGCGCAGGAACCGGTCGGTGGTCCACGGCACGGTCGCCACCGTCGGGATCCCCAGCCGCTCGTACACGGCCGCGCGCTTGTGGTCGTAGATGCGCGCGACGACGTGTTCGATGCCGAAGTTCTCCCGCGCGACCCGCGCGGAAATGATGTTCGAGTTGTCTCCGCTGGACACCGCGGCGAACGCGCCGGCCCGCTCGATGCCCGCTTCGATCAGCACCTTGCGGTCGAACCCGACGCCGACGACCTGCTGGCCGTGGAAGTCGCTGCCCAGCCGCCGGAACGCCTGCTGGCTCTTGTCGATGACGGCCACCTCGTGGCCGAGCCGCTCCAGCGCAGCGGCCAGGGACGCGCCTACCCGGCCGCATCCCATGATCACCACGTGCACGCCCTGCCTCCTCTTCGGCGGTTAACCCGTCCGTACCTACCCCGACATGCCAGCGCCGAACCTACCGTGCCCCCCTCCGGTTAGGCTTCCGTGGTGTCGAAGTTCCCGACCGTGCTGAAACGCCTGGTCCTCGGACGTCCGTTCCGCAGTGACAGGCTCGCTCACACGCTCCTCCCGAAGCGCATCGCGCTGCCCATCTTCGCGTCCGACGCGCTCTCGAGCGTGGCGTACGCGCCGGAAGAGATCTTCCTGACGCTGAGCGTCGCGGGTCTCTCCGCGTACGCGCTGGCGCCGTGGATCGGCATCATGGTCGCGCTGGTGATGCTCGTCGTCGTCGCGTCCTACCGGCAGAACGTGCACGCGTACCCGAGCGGCGGCGGCGACTACGAGGTCGCCAACACGAACCTGGGCGGGAAGTTCGGGCTGACCGTGGCGAGCGCGCTGCTCGTCGACTACGTGCTGACGGTCGCGGTGTCCACTTCGTCCGGTGTGGCGAACATCGGGTCGGCGGTGCCGTGGGTGGCCGAGCACAAGGTGCTGGCCTCGATCGTCATCGTGGTCGTGCTGACGTCGCTGAACCTGCGCGGCATCCGGGAGTCGGGGAAGGCTTTCGCGATCCCGACATACGGGTTCATCCTGGGCATCCTGGTCATGGTCGTGTGGGGCCTGGCGCAGGCGGCCACCGGCACCGAGATGAAGGCCGAGAGCGCCGGGTTCACCCTGAACGCCGAGGGGACCTTCGCGGGCGTGGCCTACGCGTTCCTGGTGCTGCGGGCGTTCTCCTCCGGCGCGGCGGCGCTGACCGGGGTCGAGGCGATCAGCAACGGCGTCCCGGCGTTCCAGAAGCCCAAGTCGAAGAACGCGGCGACGACGCTGCTGATGATGGGCCTGCTCGCGGTGACCATGCTGGTCGGCATCATCACGCTGGCCTCGATCACCGACGTCAAGTTCGCCGAAGACCCCGCGGAGCAGCTCGCCGGCGCGCCCGCGGGCTACCAGCAGAAGACGATCGTCGCGCAGATCGCGCACGCGGTGTTCGCCGACTTCCCCCCGGCGTTCTACTACATCTCCTTCTCCACCGGCATCATCCTGCTGCTGGCCGCGAACACCGCGTTCAACGGCTTCCCGGTGCTGGGCTCGATCCTGGCGCAGGACCGCTACCTGCCGCGGCAGCTGCACACCCGCGGCGACCGCCTCGCGTTCTCCAACGGCATCCTGTTCCTGGCCGCGTTCGCGCTGGTGCTGATCATCGCGTTCGACGCCGAGGTGACCCGGCTCATCCAGCTCTACATCGTGGGCGTGTTCGTGTCGTTCACGGTGAGCCAGGCGGGCATGATCCGGCACTGGAACCGGTTGCTGGCCAAGGAAACCGACCCGGCCAAGCGGCGGCGGATGCGGCGCTCGCAGACGGTCAACGCGGTCGGCCTCACCTGCACCGGCGTCGTGCTGGTGATCGTGCTCATCACCAAGTTCCTGCTCGGCGCGTGGATCGCGATCGCGGCGATGGTCGCGATCTTCGTGCTGATGACGGCGATCCGGCGGCACTACGACCGCGTCGCCGACGAGCTGAAGGACCTCGGCGACACCCCGACCGTGCTGCCGTCGCGCAACCACGCGATCGTGCTGGTGTCCAAACTGCACCGCCCGACGCTGCGCGCGCTGGCCTACGCCAAGGCGATGCGCCCGGACGTCCTCGAAGCCGTGACGGTCAATGTGGACGATGCCGACACGCGGAGGCTCACCGCCGAGTGGGACGCGCACAACTTCAAGGTGCCGCTGAAGGTCGTCGAGTCGCCCTACCGCGAAATCACGAAGCCGGTCCTCGACTACGTGAAGCGCGTGCGCGGGGACAACCCGCGCAACGTCGTGACCGTGTTCATCCCGGAGTACGTGGTCGGTCACTGGTGGGAACAGGTCCTGCACAACCAGAGCGCGCTGCGGCTCAAGGGCCGGCTGCTGTTCCAGTCCGGCGTGATCGTGGCGAGCGTGCCGTGGCAGCTGGAGTCGTCGGCCAAGGCGGCCGCGCGCGTCCGCACCGAGCGGCCCGCGGCCGGTGACGTCCGTCGCGGCTTCTCGCCCGACGGGAAGCCCGCCGGCGCCGGCGCGCCGAAGCCCAAGGAGCCTGCCGAATGACGAGCTGGCTGGGCCGGGTCCTCGAGGTCGAGGTCGGCGGGGTGGCACACGGTGGCCACTGCGTGGCGCGCGCCGACGGCCGCGTCGTGTTCGTCCGGCACGCGCTGCCGGGTGAGCAGGTCCGCGTCGAGATCACCGAGGACAACGGCGGTTCGTTCTGCCGCGGCGACGCCGTCGAGGTGCTCGTCCCGTCGCCGCACCGGGTTCCGCCGCCGTGCCCGCTCGCGGTGCCGGGCGGCTGCGGCGGCTGCGACTGGCAGCACGCTTCCCCGGCGTACCAACGAGACTTGAAGGCCACCGTCGTGGCGGAGCAGCTCAAGCGGCTGGCCGGCATCGAGCGGGACGTCGTCGTGGAGGCGCTCGAAGGCGGTCCGCTGGACTGGCGCAGCCGCGTCCGGCTGGTCGCCGACCGCGAGGGGCGGGCGGGCCTGCGCGCCCACCACAGCCACCGGGTGGTGGCCCTGGACGACTGCCCGATCGCCGTCCCCGGCGAGCTCGACGACGTCCTGGCGCGGCGCTGGCGGCCGGGCAGCGAGCTGGAGGTCACCCAGGACGGCGACGGCGGGGTGCACGTCCGGGAGCTCTCGACGGTGCGCGGCAAGGTCCGGGCCCGTCAGCTGACCGGCGGGGTGGCGGTGCAGCACGCGGCGGGCCGCGACTGGCGGCTCGACGCGCACGGTTTCTGGCAGGTCCACCCGGCGGCGGCGTCGACGCTGGCCGCGGTCGTGGCGGAGTGGGCGGAGGCGCCCGTGGGCGGATCGGCCTGGGACCTCTACGCGGGGGTCGGGCTGTTCGCTTCGGTGCTGGCTTCGCAGGTCGGCTCGTCCGGCCGGGTCCTGGCGATCGAGTCCGGCCGGCGCGCGGTCGCCGACGGCGAGAAGAACCTGGCCGACCTGCCGCAGGTGTCCTGGCAGGCCGGGCGCGTCGAGCACGTGCTGGCGGAGGCCGAGAAGCCGGTGGACGTCGTCGTGCTGGACCCGCCCCGCAAGGGCGCGGGCAAGGCGGTCGTCGAGTCGATCGTGGCGGGTTCACCTGATCGGGTCGTGTACGTGGCGTGCGATCCCGCGGCACTGGCCCGTGACCTGGCAACTTTCGCTTCGCACGGCTACGGCCTGACCGCTCTGCGGGCGTTCGACGCCTTCCCGATGACCCACCACGTGGAGTGCGTGGCGCTGCTGTCCTGAGTTTTTGTCGGTGGTGGTCGGCACACTGCGGGCATGACTCTCGACGACTTCGATCGCGCGGCCTCGACGGTGACTTCCCTGGTCACCGCTCTCTGTGGCGACCAGTGGACCCTGCCGACGGCGTGCGCGGACTGGGATGTCCGCGCGGTGGTCAACCACCTCGCGCACGGCAACGCGAAAGTGGCGTTCTGGGCCGGCGCCGGCCCACCGGCCCCGGAGGGCGACTACCTGGGCGCTTCGCCGGCCTCCGCCTTCGTGGCGTCGGTCGCGGCGGCGCGGGCGGTGCTGGCCGAGCCGGGGCTGTTCTCGCGGCAGGTGACGACCCCGCTGGGTGAGGTGCCGGGCGTGTTCCTGGTTCACATGCGCGTGAACGAGTACCTGGCCCACGGCTGGGACCTCGCGGACGCGACCGGTGCGTCGACCGACCTGCTGCCGGACCTGGCGGAGGGGGCGCTGGCGCAGTGGCGGTCCCGGTTCGGGTCGGCGGCCCGGCCGCCGGGCGGGCCGTTCGGGCCGGAGGCGGAGGCCCCTCCGGGAGCGACGGCGGCCGACCGGCTGGCGGCGTTCCTGGGCCGGAAGGCGGTGAACGGCTAGCGCTTCGCGAAGAAGTCCCTCGACGAGCGGGGCGCCCACACCAGGACGACGACGGCGAGCTGCGCCGCGGCGGCCACCGGGATGACGGCGTGGAACATCGGCGACGACGACCACGAGAAGAAGCCGAAGACCACGGACAGCAGTTGGGAGACGGTGGTGAGCCGGCGCGTCCACGGCCGGCCCGAGGCCAGCTTGACGACCAGGAGGAGGCAGAGCAGGAGCAGCAGGCCGTGGAAGACGGCGCCGGAGACCACGGCGACGTCGGCCGACCGCGCGACTTCGGCGGCGCCGAAGTCCGGGTGCTGCGCGGCGACCTGGTCGCGCAGGGCGTCCTCGCGCAAACCCAGGACGACCGGGATGACGAGGTGGCTGAGGCCGAGGAGGGCCAGGAGCGCCCGGGCGGCCTGGACGGGCTTCGGCACGGTCTTCGTCCGGGTGGTCGTGGCCACGGTCAGTCCTCCTGCATGCGGGCCCGCTGCCAGCGCGGGCCGGTCGGTGAGGCGGCGCCGTCCGAGGCGGCGTGGCGCCGGGCCCAGGCCTCGTTGAGGCGGCCGATCAGGACCCGCGCGGTGGCGACGTCCTCGTCCGGCCAGTCGGCGACGACCTGCGCGAACACCGCGGCGCCCGCTTCGACGGTGGCGTCGATCTCGGCCTGCCCGTCCGCGGCGACCCGCACGAGGAAGGTGCGCGAGTCGGCCGGATCCGCCTCGACGCCGACCCGGCCGTCCCGCTCGAGCGCGCTGAGGTGCCGGCTGGTCGCGGACGCGGTGAGGCCGAGCTCCGCGGCGATGTCCCGCGGCCGCAGCGGCCCGCGGGCGGACACGAGCCCGAGTACGCGCACGCGGGTGAGGTCGATCCGCCGCGAGATCTGCCGGTGTCCCTGGTCGATGAGCTCCATGACGGCCCTCGCCAGCTCGGAAGCTTCATTTCGTTGCGGCATGAAACGAGTTTAGCAGGGTTCGCACGTCGCCGATTGGTTCAGGCTGCGAGCCCGCCGATCCGGCTCAGACCCTGCTCTGGTGCGGGTCGGCTGTGTGCTGGGGCTTGAGCCAGGGTTCACGCCGCCCGGCGCGCCGCGAACGCCGCCGCCAAACCGGCCGCCGTCATCGCCAACCCGGACGCCAGCAGCACCCAGGACCCCGCGCCCGGCACCACCCGGGCCGCCGGTTGGATGCGTGTCACCCCCGGGAGCGTCACCACCAGGTGGCGCAGGACCACGCCCGTCACCACCAGACCCGGGAGGGAGGCCATCGCCAGCGGCTCGTCCTGGTGGCGGGCGAACGTCAGGTACGCCAGCGTGCCCGCGATCAGCACCGCCGCCGCGCAGACCAGGCGCAATCCCAGGTCCAGCTCCGGGTCCGGCGTTCCCGGCGGCAGCATCCCGGGGTAGTCCGCCGTGCGCAGGGTCAGTCCCGCGATCACCCCCAGGCCCGCGACCCCCACCGCCACGGCGCGCGGGCCCCGGAGCCGCTTCCCCGGTCGCTGCTCGTCCACTGCGGCCTCCCTGCGTCGCGGTGGAGGCAGCATAAAACGCGGGAAACGGCTTTCCGAGCACGTTTCCGGTGCTGGGCCGTTCGGTGGATCCCGATCGAAGGACCCGGCTCAGCCGGCGAACCAGTGCTGCGGCGCCGGCCTCAAGTTCTGGTAGATGTGCTTGATCTCGGTGTACTCGCCGAGCCCCGTCGGGCCCAGCTCGCGGCCGAACCCGGACTGCTTGTAGCCGCCCCACTCGGCCTGGGGCAGGTACGGGTGGAAGTCGTTGATCCACACCGTCCCGTGTCGCAGCCGGCCGGCCACCCGCTGCGCCCGCGAGGCGTCGTTCGTGAACACCGCGCCGGCCAGGCCGTAGTGGGTGTCGTTGGCGATGCGGACCGCGTCGTCCTCGTCGGTGAACGTCTCGACCGTCAGCACCGGCCCGAACGACTCGTCGATGACCGCCGACGAACCCTGTTTCACCTGGTCGAGGATGGTGGGCAGGTAGTAGAAGCCGTCCTGCAACGCGGGGTCGTCCGGCCGCTTGCCGCCGGTGCGCAGCACCGCGCCCTCGGCCAGCGCGGCCGCCACGTACGCCTCGATCTTCGCCCGGTGCGCCGCGGAGATCAGCGGCCCGGTCTCGGCGCGCTCGTCGAACGGCCCGCCCAGGCGGATCCGCTCGGCTCGGCGCACCAGCTCGGCGACGAACTCGTCGTGCCACTCCCGCTGCACGATCAGCCGCGTGCCCGCCGAGCACACCTGGCCCGAATGCAGGAACACCGCCGTCAGCGCGTAGTCGACCGCAGTCTCGAAGTCGGCGTCGGCGAAGACCACGTTCGGGTTCTTCCCGCCCAGCTCCAGGGCCACTTTCTTGACCGTCGCGGCCGCCGACGCGGCGATGACGCGGCCGGTCGTCAGGCCGCCGGTGAACGACACGAGGTCGACGTCCGGGTGCGCGGAAAGCGGTGCGCCCACCTCCGCGCCGGCGCCCAGGACCAGGTTGCCCGCCCCCGCGGGCAGGCCCGCCTCGGTGAGCAGCTTCAGGAACAGGATCGACGTGTGCGGTGTCAGCTCGCTGGGCTTGAGCACGAACGTGTTGCCCGCGGCCAGCGCCGGTGCGATCTTCCACACGGTCTGCAACAGCGGGTAGTTCCACGGCGTGATCAGCCCGCAGACGCCGACCGGCTCGTGGACGATCCGGCTGAACGCGTCGGGGCTGCCGGTGTCGACGACGCGGCCCGCGTCCTGCGCCGCGAGCTTGCCGAAGTAGCGCAGGCAGGCGGCGATGTCGGCCATGTCGTAGCGGCTCTCGACCAGGCGCTTGCCGGTGTCGAGCGACTCGGCGCGGGCGAACGCCTCCGCGTCGCGGTCCAGCAGGTCCGCGGTGCGCAGCAGCAGGTCGCCGCGCAGGTGCGCGGGCGTGCCGGGCCACGGGCCGGTGTCGAACGCCCGGCGAGCCGCCGCGATGGCGGCTTCGGTGTCCGCGGCCGTGCCCTCGGCGACCGTCGCGACCAGGGATCCGTCGGCGGGGCAGCGGATCTCCCGCCGGCCGCCGCCGACCGCGTCCACCCATTCGCCGCCGATGAAGAAGTCCGCCATGCGCCCATTCTCGTGGCCACCCCGCGTGACCGCCACAGCACGACGGGGAGACGAGGTTCACCTCAGGAGATGACGGGCGGTCGCGCTCCGCCTGTGACGCCGGACGCGGCGGGCGGAAGGGCGGTGGCCATCCTCCGTAGACTGGCCGGACGCGAGGCGTGCCGACCAAGTGAGGTGGAGACGAGTGACGTTGCTGGAGTCCGTCAACGGACCGGCGGACCTGAAGCGCATGAGTGTCGAGGACCTCGGCGAACTGTCCGCCGAGATCCGGGACTTCCTCGTCGACAAGGTCCGCCGCGCCGGCGGGCACCTGGGGCCGAACCTCGGCGTCGTCGAGCTGACCATCGCGTTGCACCGCGTGTTCGACTCGCCGCGCGACGCGATCGTCTGGGACGTGGGGCACCAGGCCTACGTGCACAAGATCGTCACCGGCCGCGCGGAAGGCTTCGACCGGCTGCGTCAGACCGGCGGCGTCACCGGTTACCCGTCACGCGCGGAGAGTGACCACGACTGGGTCGAAAGCAGCCACGCCTCGTCCGCGCTGTCCTATGTGGACGGCCTGGCGAAGGCTTTCGCCCTGGACGGCGGCGAGCGGCACGCGGTCGCCGTCGTCGGCGACGGCGCGCTCACCGGCGGCATGTGCTGGGAGGCGCTCAACAACATCGCCGCGCACCGCGAGCGCCCGGTCGTCATCGTCATCAACGACAACGGCCGCTCCTACTCGCCGACCATCGGCGGCCTGGCCGACCACCTCGCGGCGCTGCGCCTGCAGCCCGGCTACGAGCGGCTGCTCGACGGCGGCCGTGAGCTCCTCAAGCACACCCCGGTCGTCGGCCGGCCGATCTACGCCG
This sequence comes from Amycolatopsis sp. NPDC005961, assembly GCF_040629235.1. Lineage (NCBI taxonomy): Bacteria > Bacillati > Actinomycetota > Actinomycetes > Pseudonocardiales > Pseudonocardiaceae > Amycolatopsis > Amycolatopsis sp. NPDC005961. The sequence goes on from NZ_JBEXVF010000023.1 coordinate 37,428, forward strand.
CGCTGCACGCCGCGAAGGCCGGCCTGAAGGACGCGCTGAGCCCGCAGGCGATGTTCTCCGACCTGGGCCTGAAGTACCTCGGCCCGGTCGACGGCCACGACCTCGCCGCGCTGGAGAAGGCGTTCCAGAGCGCGCGCAGCTTTGGCGGAGCGGTGATCGTGCACGTGGTGACCGAAAAGGGCCACGGCTACGCGCCCGCGGTCAACCACGAGCACGACCAGATGCACCAGACCGACCCGATCGACCCGGAGACCGGCCTGCCGCCGGTGAAGGGCCCGAGCTGGACCGGCGTGTTCGGCGACGAATTGGCGAAGATCGGTGCCGAGCGCGAGGACGTCGTCGCGATCACGGCGGCGATGCTGCGCTCGACCGGTCTCGACAAGTTCGCCGAGGCGTTCCCCGATCGCTGGTACGACGTCGGGATCGCCGAGCAGCACGCCGTGACGTCGGCGGCGGGGCTGGCGATGGGCGGGCAGCACCCGGTGGTCGCGATCTATTCGACGTTCCTGAACCGCGCGTTCGACCAGGTGTTGATGGATGTCGCGCTGCACCGGCTGCCGGTGACGCTGGTGCTGGACCGGGCCGGGATCACGGGGCCGGACGGGCCCAGCCACCATGGGATGTGGGACCTGTCGTTGCTCGGCATGGTGCCGGGGATGCGGGTGGCCGCTCCGCGTGACCCGGCGACGCTGCGCGAGGAGCTGCGTGAGGCTGTGGCCGTGTCCGATGGGCCGACCGCGTTGCGGTTCTCCAAGGGCAAGGTCGGTACGGATGTTCCGGCGGTCGAGCGGATGGGCACGGTCGACGTGCTGCGCCGCCCGGTCGAAGGTGCTGACGTCCTGCTCGTGACGGTCGGTCCGTTTGCCGCTTTGGGGCTGGCGGCCGCCGATCGGCTCGCCGACCAGGGCATCGGGGTGACCGTGGTGGACCCGCGCTGGGTGCTGCCGGTGCCGGCCGAGCTGGTGGCGCTGGCGTCGCAGCACAAGCTCGTCGTGACCGTCGAGGACAGTGGCCGTCATGGTGGCTTCGGGTCGGCGTTGGCGGCTGTGTTCCGGGACGCCGAATGTGATGTGCCGTTGAGGGATTTGGCGGTGCCGCAGGTGTTCCACGACTTGGGTAGCCGGGATGAGGTCCTGGGGCGTATCGGGTTGACGGCTCAGGATGTGGCTCGGCGGGTGACCGAGTGGGCTTCGGGGCGGCTTGGGGCTTCCTCGGAGCCTGCGCGTAAGGATGCTAATCGCAGTTGAGGTAAAAAGATGTCCTCGCCGGACGGGCAGGCTCTGGGATGACCTCGCGTCGCCGGGTGGTCATCCCCTCGCCTGATCGAGGCCTATCACTTTGAGCCAGGCCCGCAAGCTTGGGCTGTCTTCTCGCCTTTGTTCGTGGGTTGCGGGCCTGGCTCAAAGCGATTTTGGGGGCCTCAGGCGACGGGATGACCACCGGCTCAGGCCTCTGCGGGGAGGGCTTCCGGCAGCTGGGTGGTGGGGGCTGAGGCGAACACCTCCGGTGGCTCCGGGAACAGCTTCACCAGTACCGGGTACGCCACCGCGGCGGTCACCAACGTCACCAGCAGGCTGACGTCCACGCCGCCCGCGATGTCTCGCAGGGGCCCGGCGATCATCGGTGTGTTCGCGCACAGCAACCCGAGCGTCGTCGCCGGGATCCAGGCCGCCATCGCGCGCCAGTTCACCCCTCGGGCGAACCAGTAGCGGCCGCCCTTGCGGCCCTCGTTGAACACCTGCAGGTCCGCCACGTCGTAGAAACCTCGGCGCTGGACGAAGCCGATCATCATGATCACCATCCACGGCGAGGTGCACAGCACGATCAGCGTCGCGAACGCGTTGATGCTCGACACCATGTCCAGTGCGAAGTTGCCGATGAAGATGAACGCCACGCTCAACGTTCCGATCAGCAGCGTCGCCCGGACCCGGGACAGGCGCGGGAAGATCGAGCTGAAGTCCAGCCCGGTCCCGTACAACGACGTCGTTCCCGTCGACAGGCCGCCGATCAGGGCGACCACGATCAGCGGGATCGCGTACCACAGCGGGGAAACCGCCGTCAGCCCCGTGATGTAGTCGGCCGGGTCCGCCACCAGCGTCGCCGTCGCGATGCCGAAGCCGAACGGCAGCAGCGTCGCCACCTGCGCCAGGAACGGCGCCGCCAGCAAGGAACGTTTGCTGAAAGAGGAAGGGATGTAGCGGGCCCAGTCGCCGAGGAACGCGCCGAACGAGATCGGGTTGGCCAGGGCCGTCAGGGCCGCCAAGGTGAACGTCGGCCAGAACGTGCCCAGCGCGTACGTCCCCGTGCCCGCGTACCCCGGGTCGAACGAGCCGCCGTACGCCAGCACGCCCAGCAGCATGATCGCCGTGCCCAGGACCACCGCCACCCGGTTGACCAGCAGCATGAACCGGTAGCCGTAGATGCAGACGACGAGCGTCGCGATCGCGATCACGCCGTACGCCACCGCGCGCAGCACCGCGCCGCCGTCGAAGCCGAAGAGCCGCTGTGCCGCGCCGGCCACCGCGTCGCCGCTCACCCAGACCGAGATCGCGAAGAACGTGATCGCCGTCAGCAGCGACAGGAACGACCCGACGCACCGGCCGACCACGCCGAAGTGCGCGCCGGACGACACCGCGTTGTTGGTCCGCGTGCGGGGCCCGAACAGCGCCATCGGCGCCAGCACCAGCCCGCCCACGACGACGCCGAGCGCGGTCGCCAGCGCCGCGTCGCGGAAGCTCAGGCCGTACGCGATCGGCAGTGTGCCCAGGATGATCGTGGCGAACGTGTTCGCGCCGCCGAACGCCATCCGGAACAGGTCACGCGGGCGCGACGTCTGCTCCTCCGGCGGGATCGGCGCGATGCCGTGCTGCTCGACCTCGGTGATCTTGTCGCTCATGCGAACCTCGTCATGACGTGCTTGACGCGGGTGTACTCGGCGAACGCGTACGACGAGAGGTCCTTGCCGTGGCCGGAGTGACCGAACCCGCCGTGCGGCATCTCGGCGACCAGCGGGCCGTGCGTGTTGACCCACACGCACCCGAAGTCCAGCTCGGCCGACACCCGCGCGGCGACGCCGAGGTCGTTCGTCCAGACCGACGACGCCAGCCCGTACGGCACGCCGTTGGCCAGCGCCACGCCCGATGCTTCGTCCGAAAAGGACTGGACGGTGATGACCGGCCCGAAGATCTCCTCCTGGACGATCTCGTCGTCCTGGCGCAGCCCCGAGACCACGGTGGGGGCGTAGTAGAATCCCTTCGAGCCGAACCGCGTCCCGCCGGTTTCGATCCGCGCGTGCGATGGCAGCCGCGAGATCAGGCCCTCGACGCGCGAGAACTGCGCCGCGCTGTTGAGCGGCCCGTAGTCGACGCCCGGCGTCTGCTCCGCGGCGGTTTTCGCCAGCGAAGCGACGAACTCGTCATGGATCGACTCGTGCACCAGCACCCGGCTGCCCGCGGTGCAGTCCTGCCCGGCGTTGTAGAACGCGGCGCCCACGATGCCCTCCGCCGTCGCGGCGAGGTCGACGTCGGGGAACACCAGCAACGGCGCGTTTCCACCCAGCTCCAGGTGGGTGCGCTTGAGGTCGGCGGCCGCGACGGTGGCGACGTCGATGCCCGCCCGCGTCGACCCGGTGATCGAGACCAGCGCCGTGATCGGGTGCTTGACCAGCGCGCGGCCGGTGTCGCGGTCGCCGGTCAGGACCGTGAAGGCCCCCGAAGGCAGGAACTCCGCGGCTACCCGGGCCAGCAGCACGGCCGTCGACGGGGTCGTCTCGGCCGGCTTGAGCACCACGGTGTTGCCCGCGGCCAGCGCCGGCGCGATCTTCCAGACCGCCATCATCAGCGGGTAGTTCCACGGCGCGATCTGCGCGCAGACGCCCACCGGCTCGCGGCGGATCACCGACGTGTGGCCCGGCGCGTACTCCCCGGCGGCCGTGCCCTCCAGGTGCCGCGCGGCGCCGGCGAAGAACCGCAGCGCGCTCACGCACTCCGGGATCTCCTCTTCCAGCACGACGGACCGGATCTTGCCCGTCTCGCGCACCTCGAGGTCGGCGAACTCGGAAGCGCGCGCCTCCACCGCGTCGGCGATCTTCAGCAGTGCGAGCTGGCGCTGCGCGGGCGTGCTGCGCCGCCACACCGCAAACGCTTGCGCGGCGGCCGCCAGCGCACTGTCCACATCGGACTCGGAAGCGACGGCGCTGGTGCCGAACACCTCGCCGGTCGCCGGGTCGGTCAGGTCGAGCGTGCGGGTCATGCCTGCTCCAGGTGGGTCGGCGCGAACAGCTTCAGCAGGGCGGGGAGGACGACCACCGACGGCCCGGGCGTGCGCAACGCCTTCGCCAGGTCCGCGCCGACGGAGTCCGAGGAGGACAGCGTGGCCGGCACTCCGAACGACTCGGCCAGGGCCACGAAGTCGGGGCGGGCCAGCTCGGTGGCCGTCGTGTGGCCGAAGGCGCCGGTCAGGTACTCGCGCAGGACGCCGTAGCCGCCGTCGTCGACGACCAGCCACGTGACGTCGAGGCCGTGCTGCACGGCGGTGGCCAGCTCGGCGACGCCGTACATCGCGCCGCCGTCGCCCGACACGGCGAGCGTCGGGCCCCCGGCCGCCGCGCCCCCGAGCGCGCCCGGCAGGCCGTAGCCCAGCCCGCCCGCGCCCTGCGCGGTGTGGATCGGCGCGCCCTCGGGGTTCCACGCCGACCAGGCCCAGTACGCGGCGATCGTCATGTCCCAGAACGTCTGGGTGCCCTCCGGCAGCGCCGCGCGGATGTCGTCGATCAGCTTGCGCTCGACGGCCAGGTCCTGACCGTCCAATCGCGACTCCACCGACGCCACCAGCGAAGAGACGGCGGCCTCCGCCCGTCCGTCGGAAGGCCGCATCGGCACCCACTCCAGCAGCGCCTGCAGCGTGAGCTTGACGTCGGCGTGGATGCCGAGGCCCGGGTAGTTCGACTCCAGCTTGCCCAGGTCGGCCTCGACCTGGATCACGCGGCCGCGCGGGGCGAACTCGCGGTAGTTGCTGGACAGCTCGCCGAGGCCGGAGCCGAGCACGAGCAGGACGTCCGCGGCGGCGAGGAACTCCGTGGTGTGCCAGTCCTCCATCCACGACCGCCCGGACAGCTCGTGGTCCCAGCCGAAGACGCCCTTGCCGCCGAACGTCGAGATCACCGGCGCGCGCAACGCCTCGGCCAGGGCGGTCAGCTCGGCGTGCGCGCCGGACCGCAGCGCGCCGCCGCCCGCCAGGATCACCGGATTCGCCGCCGCGGCCAGCAGATCGGCGGCCGCGGTGACCAGCTCCGGCAAGGGTTCCAGCGGCGGGGGAGTGGCCGACACCGACGTGATCGGCGGGACCCCGGCCGGGCCGAGCAGGACGTCCTGCGGGATCTCGACCCACACCGGGCCGTACGGCGCGGTCGCGGCCGACGTCCACGCTTCCCGCAACGCGGAAGGGATCTGGCTCGCGCGGCGCACGACGTGCACCGACTTCACGACGTCCCGGAAGCTCGCCCGCTGGTCCGGCAGCTCGTGCAGGTAGCCGTGCCGTCCGCCGCCGAGCCCGGCGACCGGGATCTGGCTGGAGATCCCGAGCACCGGCACCGACGCGGCGCGGGACTCCTGCAGGGAAGCGAGCGTCAGCAGCGCGCCCGGGCCGGTCGAGACGATCAGCGGCGTCACCGGCACCGGGCCGTCGGGGTCCGTCGCGAGCCGCGCGCGGGCGTACCCGTCGGCGGCGAACGCGAGGTTGTTCTCGACGCGTCCGCTGAGCACGCGCACGTCGTCGGCGCGTCGCAACGCTTCGAACAGGCCCAGCGCGTGCTGGCCCGGCAGGCCGAACACGGTGTCGGCGCCCAGCGCGCGGAGGGTTTCGACGACGACGTCGCCGCCGATGCGCGTCATGCGCCCTTCCCGAGGCTCAGCAGGCTCACCAGGTCGTAGGCGACGTGGGAAGCCGCGATGGCGGTGATCTCGGCGTGATCGTAGGCCGGGGCCAGCTCGACCACGTCGGCCCCGATCAGGTTGAGATCGCGCAGTCCGCGCAGGATTTCCAGCAGTTCACGGCTGGTCATCCCGCCGGCCTCGGGCGTGCCGGTGCCGGGGGCGTGGGCCGGGTCGAGCACGTCGATGTCGACCGAGATGTAGAGCGGCCGGTCGCCGATGCGCTGCCGCAGCGCGTCGACGGTCTCGGCGACCCCGCGGCGCAGGACGTCGCCGGAGGTGACGATGCCGAACCCGAGCCGCCGGTCCTCCTCGAGGTCGCGCTTGCCGTACAGCGGCCCGCGCGTGCCGACGTGCGACAGCGCGCTCGTGTCGAGGATGCCTTCCTCCGACGCGCGCCGGAACGGCGTGCCGTGGGTGTACGGCTCGCCGAAGTAGGTGTCCCACGTGTCGAGGTGCGCGTCGAAGTGCAGTAGCGCCACGGGTCCGTGCTGCTTCGCGGCGGCCCGCAGCAGCGGGAGGGCGATGGTGTGGTCGCCGCCCACCGTCACCAGCCGCGTCCCGTTCGCTTGCAGCGCTTCGGCTTCCTGCTGCAGCGTCTCGATCGCCTCACCGATGTTGAACGGGTTGACCGCGATGTCGCCCGCGTCCACGACCTGCCGCTCCTCGAACGGCGAGACGTCCAGCTCCGGGTGGTACGGCCGCAGCAGCCGGCTCGCCTCGCGGACGGCCGCCGGGCCGAACCGCGCGCCGGGCCGGTAGGACACGCCGGAGTCGAACGGGACCCCGACGACCGCGACGTCGGCGTGCTCGACCTGGTCGATCCGCGGCAGCCGCGCGAAGGTCGCGAAACCGGCGAACCGGGGAACGCGAGACGAGTCGAGGGGTCCGATGTTAGGCACTGCTGGGCTCCTGTTCACGGGTCGGGACGGACGTGTCTTCGCCACTGAGGCGGCGGGTCCAGGTGGAAAGGATCGAGTCGGCGGTGCGGGGTGTGGCGAAGCTGACCACCAGGTACACGATCAGGCTCGCGCCGAGACCCCAGTAGATCGGGGTGTTGGCGTCGACGCCGTCGATGATCATGAAGGCCACCACGGACACTGTGCCGGCGATCATCGACGCGTACGCGCCCTGCCGCGTGCCGCGCTTCCAGAACAGCGCGCCGACGATCGCGACGAGCAGGCCGCCGACCAGGATGTCGTAGGCGATCGTGAGGGCGTCGACGACGTCGTCGACGATCATCGCGATGCCGATCGCGAGCAGCCCGAGCACGAGCGTGGCGATCCGGTTGCGGCTGACCTCGCCGCCCTTCTTGAGGCCCACCTTGGTGAGCAGGTCCGACGTCGTGGTGGTGGAGCAGGCGATCAGCGCGCCGCTCGCGGTCGACATCATCGCCGAGAGCGCGGCGGCCAGCACCAGCCCGCGGACCCCGGTGGGCAGCAGGCGTTCGACGATCGTCGCGAAGGCGTCCTGCGCGCTCGCCAGATCCGGGTACAGCGTGTGGGCCGCGGTGCCGATGAGGGCGCCGGCCAGGCCGTAGACCAGGCAGTAGACGCCGGAGGTGATGCCGCCGGAGGTCGCGATCGCCGGGGTGCGGGCGGTGAACACGCGCTGCCAGATGTCCTGGCCGATCAGCAGGCCGAAGGTGTAGATGACGAAGTAGGTGATGATCGTGTCGGTGCCGATCGAGGTGAAGCTGAAGAAGCTCGCGTCGAGCTTTTCGCTCATGCCTTCGAAGCCGCCCGCGGAAGAGATCGCCACCGGCAGCAGGATCGCCAGGATGCCGATGGTCTTGATGACGAACTGGGCGATGTCGGTGAGCGTGATCGACCACATGCCGCCGAGGACCGAGTAGAGGACCACGATCGAGCCGCCGATCGCGATGCCCGCCCAGTTCGGCAGGTCGAAAAGCACCTTGAAGATGGTCGCGAACGCCAGCGTCGAGGTGACCGTGAGCATCAGGGTGTAGCCCCACATGACGACGCCGGACACCGCGCTGGTGCGGCCGCCGTAGCGCAGGTCGAGCATTTCGCCGACGGTGTAGACCTTCAGCCGCACCAGCCGCCGCGCGAACAGCGCGTGCAGCACGAGGATGCCGACCCCGATGCTGACGACCAGCCACATGCCGGAGATGCCGTAGGTGTAGCCGAGCTTCACGCCGCCGACGGTGGAAGCGCCGCCGAGGACGACGGCCGACATCGTGCCGGAGTACATGAACCAGCCCAGCCGCCGTCCGGCGACGAGGTAGTCGGACTTCGTCTTGGCGAGCCGGAGGCCGTACCAGCCGACCCCGAGCATGCCCGCGATGTACAGGGCGATGACCACGTAGTCCCCGGTCACGGCGTCCTCCTCACGTTGGTTTCGGGCCACCGTAAATTCGCCCGCCACCCTCCCGGCATGGGACGATTGATCCTCAAGTCGACATCGGTAGGGATGAAATGACCCAGATCACGGATTCACTGTCCACGGAGGTGAATGTCCCGTTACGGGACGTGGTCGGCAACCGGGAGCTCGCGCTCGACGTCGTCCCCGAAACCCTGCGGCCGGGCGCGCTGGACGCCCCGGTGCGCTGGGCGCACGTGAGCGAGCTGCAGGATCCCGCGCCCTACCTGCTGGGCGGCGAGCTGATCCTCACCGCCGGGGTCAACCTGCCGGAGCAGATCGACCGGTACGTGCGCGGGCTGCGCGACGCCGGCGTCACGGCGCTGGGGTTCGGGCTCACCCCGACGGTCCACGAGACGCTGCCGGAGCCCCTGCGCCGGGCGTGCGCGCGACGCGGGCTGCCGCTGCTGGTGGTGCCGTCGCGCACGCCGTTCCTGGCGGTCAACCGGGCGGTCTCGGTGGCGTTGACCGAGGCCGGCCAGCGAGAACAGCGGCGGATCACCGCGGCGCGCGAGACGCTCACGCGCGCCGCGGGCGGCGGGCTCGGCGAGCTGACGTCGGCGTTGGCGGTGGCGCTGCGGTCCTGGGTGGCCCTGGTCGGCGCCGGGGACGTGCTGGCCTCCGCGCACGAGGCGCCCATGCCGCTGCCGGCGGCGGTGCGGGAGCTGATGGCGACCGTGCGGGCGGGCAGCGGGATCCGGAGCGCGACCACCGAGGCCGAAGGCGGCTTCGTCGTCGTCCAGCCGGTGTACCCGCAGGCCACGGCGTCGCACCTGGTGGTCGTCGGCCGGCCCCGGCGGCTCGACGGCGCCGAGCGGGCGATCCTCGCGGTCGGCGCGGCCCTGCTGGGCCTGGTCGGCCGCGCGGGCTCAGACGCGGCCGAGCTGGGCGCGGCGGCCACCGGGCTGCTGCTCGGCCGGGTGGCCCCCGGGGACGCGGCCGGGTCGTTGCTGGGGTCCGAGGTCGTCCGGCTGGTCGCCGGGGCGGCCCACCGGCGCGGTCCGGACGAGGTGGCCCGGCGCCCGGACTGGCTCCGGGCGCGGCTGGACACCCCGCTGGTCTCCGTGCTGCCCGGCCGGTTCGTGGCGATCGCGGGGTCCGCACCGCCGCTCGCGGTGCTGGAGGACCTGCGCGCCCACGGCTGGCTGGCGGCGGTGGGCTCACCGGCGCCGGCGGGCAGGCTGTCCGAGGGCGAAGTCGACTTGCTGCTCGCACGCGCTCGGTCCCTGGGGCGCCCGGTGGTGGCGGGGGATTCGCCGCTGGATTTCGACGCTTTGGTGGCTCCGGACGCTTCCCGGGGGTTCGCTTCGAAGGCCCTGGAGCCGTTGGTGGCGCTGGATCACGCGGGGGACCGGTCACTGGTGCTGACGCTGCGGACGTGGCTCGCCCACCACGGCGCCTGGGAACCGACGGCGGCCGAGCTGGGGGTGCACCGCAACAGCGTCCGGCACCGGATCGCCCAGGTAGAGCGCGCCTTGGGGGTGGATCTGGCCGACCCGGAGGTCCGGATGCGGCTGTGGTTCGCGCTGCGCTGGCTCTCACCGGTCACACACAGTCCTTAAAGGGCACTCTCAGGAAAATATGGAATTGTGGTCTCGTGCGAGTTTTGGTAGTCGAGGACGAAGAACCCCTGGCCGACGCGATCGCTCGCGGGCTGCGCCGGGAAGGCATGGCCGTGGACGTCGCCCTCACCGGTGACGACGGGCATGAAAAGGCCGCCGTCACGCGGTACGACGTCGTGTTGCTGGACCGGGACCTGCCCGGGATGTCCGGCGACGAGCTGTGCCGGGAGATCGTCGCGTCCGGGGAGCTGACCCGGGTGCTGATGCTGACGGCGAGCAGTTCGGTGTCCGACCGCGTCGACGGGCTGTCGCTCGGTGCCGACGACTACCTCGCGAAGCCGTTCGCCTTCCCCGAGCTGGTCGCCCGGGTGCGGGCGCTGGGCCGGCGCGCCACGCCGGCCGCGCCGCCGCTGCTCACCGCCGGGGACGTCGAGCTGGACCCGGCCAAGCGGACGGTCCGGCGCGCGAGCGGGCCGGTCGAGCTGACGCGCAAGGAGTTCGGCGTCCTCGAGGTCCTGCTCTCGGCCGCCGGTTCGGTCGTCAGCAGCGAGGAGCTGCTCGAGCGCGTGTGGGACGAAAACGCCGACCCGTTCACCACGACCGTCCGGGTCACCGTCATGACGCTGCGCAAGAAGCTCGGCGAGCCGGGGATCATCGAGACCGTCGTCGGCTCCGGCTACCGGGTGCCGGAGCCCGGCTCGCCGCGCGCGTGAACCTGCCGGGCACCCGCAGCCTCCGCGCCCGGATCACCCTGCTGGCGACCGTGCTGGTCGCCGCCGTCAGCCTGCTGCTGCTCTGGCTGGCCTGGACGCTGGTCCGCGACTCGCTCGACAACGTCCCGCAGATGCCGCCGGGCAGCGTGGTCGTCGTGGACGGCGTCCAGGTCGACGCGTCGACGCTCGCCGAGCACCTGCGCGTGCACGCCCGCAACCGGATGCTGCTGTTCGGGTCGCTGGCGTTCCTGCTGGTGGTCGCGGCCGCGGCGATCCTCGCCTGGACGTTCACCTCGCGGGTGCTGCTGCCGCTGCGCGAGATCACCGGCACCGCGCGGCGGCTGTCGGTCGAGTCGCTGGGGGAGCGGATCGGCGAGGTGCGCTCGCGCGACGAGCTGGCCGAGCTGGCCGGCACGTTCGACGACATGCTCGACCGGCTCCAGTCCGCGTTCGACGCGCAGCGGCACTTCGTCGCGAACGCGAGCCACGAGCTGCGGACGCCGTTGTCGGTCATCCGCACGGAGCTCGACGTCACCCTCGCCGACGACGACGCCGACGTGGCCGAGCTGCGCCGGATGGGCGGGGTGGTCCGCGACGCGACCGAGCGTGCCGGTCAGCTGGTGAACTCGCTGCTGCTGCTGGCCCGCACCGACGGCGCCGGGCTCGGTGTCCGCGAGCCGGTCGACTTGGCGAACGTCGTCGACCGGGCGTGGCGCGCGGCGCGTCTCGAAGCCGAGAAACGCGGGATCCGGGCGACGTTCGCGGTGGTGCCGGCGCCGGCGTTCGGCGACCCGGCGCTGCTGGAGCGGATCGCGGGCAACCTGCTGGAGAACGCCGTCCGCCACAACGTCGAAGGCGGCTGGCTGGAGGTCGTGACGCAGCCCGGCCCGCAGTGGTCGGTGCTGCGGGTGCGCTCGTCGGGTGGGCTGGTCGACCCGGCGGCGGTGCCGGAGCTGTTCGAACCGTTCCGCCGGGCGGGCGTGGCCCGCACGGCCCGCCACGGCGCGGGCCTGGGCTTGTCGATCGTCCGCGCGGCGGTCGCGGCCCACGGCGGAAGCGTGGCGGCGGAACCGATCGTGGGCGGCGGCCTCGGCGTCACGGTCCACCTCCCGGTGCGCTGACCGGCATCACCCGTGACTGAGCGGGCATCACCCGTGATTGAACAGGCATCACGCGTGATTGAACAGGCATCACGCGTGATTGAGGAGGCATCACGCGTGATTGAAGGGTCGACACGCGTGATTGGGGGGTCGACACGAGGGGCCGGGCGGGCTTTGCCGTGTCGTCCCTTCAATCACGCGTGTCGACCCTCTGATCACGCGTGTCGACCCTCTGATCACGCGTGATGCCCTTCTGATCACGCGAGATTCCCCTCGGATCACGGGCGGGCCAGGGCGAGGCCGGCTCGGAGGACTCCGGCCGCGTGGACCATGGCCGCTCGGGCGTCCGGGTCTATGCCGACTCGGTTCGCGAAGCCGTGTAGCTGTCCTTCGTGACGTCGGTGCACCAGCGGGACTCCCGCGGCGGCCAGCCGGGCCGCGTAGGCCTCGCCTTCGTCGCGGAGCAGGTCGAAGCCGCACGTCGCCACGTACGTCGGCGGGAGACCGTCGAGGGCGTCGTCGTAGAGCACGGACGCCCGCGGGTCCGTGTACCGCGCCGGGTCGCGCACGTACTGGTCGCGGTACCAGGCCCATTCGTCCCGGTCGAGCCGGAAACCCGAGCCGAACTGCCGGTGGGACGCCGACTCGCCGAGCGCGTCCGTCGCCGGGGTCAGCAGCAGGCTGAACGCCGGCTTCGGCAGCTCGCCGCGGGCCGCCGCGTGGGCCACCACCGCCGCCAGGTTGCCGCCGCTGCTGTCGCCGCCCACCGCGAGCCGCGAAGGATCGACGCCGAAGCCGGCCGCCTGCGCGTGGACGAAAGCGAAAGCCGCCACCGCGTCCGAAGCCGCCGCCGGGAACGGGTCCTCCGGCGCCAGCCGGTAGCCGATCGACACCACCCGCACGCCGGCCTCCTCGGCCAGCAGCCGGCACGCGCCCTCGTGCGTGTCCAGGCTGCCGAGCACGAACCCGCCGCCGTGGAAGTACACGATCGCCGGGCCGCGCGCCGGGACGCCGGCCGGTTCGTAGAGCCGCAGCGGCAGCGGCCCGCCGGGCCCGGGCCACGAAGCGTCGCGGGTCCGGACGCCGCGGCAGATCCCGGCACCGGCGAGCGCACCCGCCAGGTTCAGCTCGGTGCGGGCCCGCGCGAGGCTCCCGTTCTGGTGCGGCGCGTCGAACGGCGCCAGGCGCGACACCCGCATCAGCACGCGGGCGGTGGGCACCGGCTGCCGTCCCTCCACCACCACCGGACGGCCCGCGATGACGCGCAGCACCGGCGAAGGCAGGCTCAGCAGCCATCGCAACCCGGCCATGACCGCTCGTACGAGCAGCACTCTCCTGTTCAGCACACGTCCACGAATATCGGATTCGCGTACAACCACAAGTCCTCGAACGGGTTCGCCTGCCCGATAACGTCCGGTGTGGGCTCGGTGTCCCGGTTCGTCCCGCGCACCCGCGCGTAAAACGGCGAGCGCACGTTCCAGAAGGTGTGCCGGAAGACCACCTGCCGCCCGGGCGCCCACCGCGGCTCGAACGACTCGACGACCCGGGTACCCGGCGCCGTCATCGTGTCGGGATCGGCCACCGGGCCGGTGACCGGCCCCGCGACGACGTCGAGGCGCGCCAGCCGCGGCACCGAGCCGCCGCCGTTCGGCCGCGACGCGAGCCGCGCCGAAATCACCAGCGTGACGTCCGAACCGCGGCGCACCCGCAGGCGGCCACCGAGCGTCGCCGAGGAACCCCCGCCGTGGGCGCCGACCCGCAGGTCCTGCGCCAGCCCGCCGTGCGTCAGCCAGATCCGCCCGGCCCGCAGGCCTTCCAGGACGCCTTCGAGGCTTCGCCGCGTCACGCCGACGTACGTGCGGCTGAACTCCCCGGGGTAGAAGTCCGCGTACGGCGCGAGCAGCTGCGGCGAGCCGGTGTCGACCGGGTCCGGGAACTTCCCGTGCGTGTCGTACCAGCCGTCGGCGACCTGGGGCCGCACGAGCGTGTCGCCGCGGTTGTAGTGCGAGTCGGAGTTCGTGGTGATCCACCACGGCTTGCCCTCGGCGAGCATCGAGTCCCAGAGGCCGCCGACCTTCGCCGTCGCCCAGTCCCAGCCGCCGTACGTCCGGTACGCCTCGGCCGGGAAGCCCGGCCAGGAGTTCGGGCCGGGGCTGTTGGCGTAACCGCCGCGCGCGCCGCCGTTGCCGAGCGGTTTCGGGAAGCCGTCCGCCTGCGCGCCGGGTGCGCCTTCCATGCCGATCACGATGTCCGGAGCCGCGTCGCGGTAGGCGCGCAGCTCGTGCGGGGCGACGCGGCCGTTGCGCAGCGGGTGGTTGATCAGCACGACCGGAGCGTGGATCCGCTTCGCGCGTTCTTCCGCGGCCAGCCAGCGCAACGCCCTCAGCGCCAGTGCCTCGTTCGCCGGGCTCGACGCCTCGGAGTTCGTCAGCCGCCAGTCGAAGGTCCGCTCGAACTCGCGCAGCTTGGCCGCCTGCTCCGCACCGGCCTGGAAGAACACCGTCGCGTGCTCGGCGCCCGGGACGTTCCATTCCATGCCGTGCCAGAGCAGCAGGTCCGGGTACTTCCGCCGGGCCGCGAGGAAGTCCGCTTCGGTCGGCTCGACCGACACCTTCTCGTGCTCGGCGTGGCCGTGGTCGGTGAAGACGATCCAGTCGGCGCCGTGCGCCCGCCCGCCCCGGGCGATCTGGTCGATCCGGTACATCGCGTCGTAGGAGTACTGGCTGTGCGTGTGGTGGTCGCCGACCAGCCACTGGTAGCGGCCGCACAGCCGGCTCAGGTCGACGTCGGCGTCGAGATCGGGGAGGGGGATGCCCGCGGCGGCGGCCGCGAGCCCGGCACCCTTGAGGAACCGGCGTCTGTCGGTGGTCACGGCGGGACGCTAAGCCGCCGGGGTGAACGGGCGGTGTCCCGGCGGCCAACGTGTGCTGTGATCTTGGGCGTGGAGGAGAAGCCCCTGGTCCGCGTGGTCGCCCCGGCCGTCGCGCTCGCCTTGGCCGCGGGAGTGGGGCTGGCCTTCGGCGTCGCGGCCCTGAAGCGCCCACCGGACCTGCCGGTGGACACGAACCCGGCACCGCTGGCCGGCCACACGCTGTGCGCGGCGGTCATCGTGGTCTTCCCCGCCGACGCCGAAATGCGGGCGGCGGTGCCGTCCGTCCGCGCCGACCCGAAGGCGCGGCGGGTGTTCGTCGACCCGCCGTCCCTCTCCCTGCTCGCCGTCCCCGGCACCGACCTGAAGACCTGGGCGCAGGAGCTGCACGCCCGCTTCCGCGAGGCCGAGCGGGTGACGGTCATCGACTCCGACACGACGGCGGCGCAGCTGAAACTCACCGCGCCGCCGCCGAAGTGCCCTCGTGAGGGCGAGTACTAGCGCGCCGGGACCGAGGCGACGCCCGGGGCGAGGAACGGCTTGCCGTTCACGCGCTCGGACACGCCGGAGCGGTCCAGGTACGGCGTGATGCCGCCGTTCCAGAACGGCCAGCCGGCCCCGAGGATCAGGCACAGGTCGATGTCCTGCGCCTCGGCGACCACGCCCTCGTCGAGCATGATCCGGATCTCCTCGGCGATGGCGGACAGCGCCCGGTCGCGCACCTGCTCCGAAGTGGACGGAGAGTCTCCCTGCGTCCACAGCTCGACGACCTCGGGGTCGGGCGACTGGTTGCCCTTGTCGTCCCAGACCCAGACGCCCTTCTTGCCCGCCTTGACGAACTTGGCGAGGTTGTCGGACACGGTGAAGCGGTCCGGGAACGCCTCGTGCAGCGTCTCGCCGACGTGCAGCGCGATGGCCGGGCCGACGAGCTGCATCAGCGTCAGCGGCGACATCGGCAGGCCGAGCGGCTCGAGCGCGCCGTCGGCGACCTCGAACGGCGTGCCCTCGTCGACGGCCACCAGCACCTCGCCCAGGAAGCGCAGCAGGAGCCGGTTGACGACGAACGCCGACGCGTCCTTCACCAGCACGCTGGACTTCTTGAGCTGCTTGCCGACCGAGAACGCCGTCGCGAGCGAGGCGTCGTCGGTCCGCTCGCCGCGGACGATCTCCAGCAGCGGCAGCACGGCCACCGGGTTGAAGAAGTGGAAGCCGACCACGCGCTCGGGGTGCTGCAGCTTCGACGCCATCGCGGTGATCGACAGCGACGAGGTGTTCGTCGCCAGGATCGCCTCGGGGGAGACGTGCTGCTCCAGCTCGGCGAACACCTGCTGCTTGACGCCCAGCTCCTCGAAGACGGCTTCGATGACGAAGTCGGCGTCGGAGAACGCGGCCTTGTCGAGCGAGCCGGAGACCAGCGCCTTGAGCCGGTTGGCGCCGTCGGGGGAGACGCGCTTCTTGGCCAGGAGCTTGTCGATCTCGGCGTGGACGTACCCGACGCCCTTGTCGACGCGCTCCTGGTCGACGTCGGTCAGCACGACCGGCACCTTCAGGCGGCGCACGAACAGCAGGGCGAGCTGGCTGGCCATCAGGCCGGCGCCGACGATGCCGACCTTGTTCACCTTGCGCGCCAGGTTCTTGTCCGGCGCGCCGGCCGGGCGCTTGGCGCGCTTGTTGACCAGGTTGAACGAGTACAGCCCGGCGCGCAGGACGTCGGACATGAGCAGCTCGGCCAGGCCGTCGGTCTCGGCCGCGTACCCGCGGTCCAGATCGTTCTCGCGGGCCAGCTCCAGCAGCTCGACGGCCTTGGTGGCGCCCGGCGAGGCGCCGTGCGTGCGTCCGTCCACAAGGGACTTGGCGCGGGCGATCGCGGCGTCCCACTCGGAGCCGCGGTTGATCTCCCGGCGCTCCGGGGTGATCTCGCCGTTCACCACCTTCGCCAGCCACAGCAGCGACTGCTCGAGGTAGTCGGCGGACCCGAAGACCGCGTCGACGATGCCGAGCTCCGCCGTCTGCTTGACGTTGAGCATCTTGTTCTGCGCCAGGGCGTTCTCGATGATCACCGTGACGGCGGCGTCCGGCCCGATGAGGTTCGGCAGCAGCTGCGTGCCGCCCCAGCCCGGGAACAGGCCGAGGAAGACCTCGGGGAACGCGATCGCGGCGGTGTTCTCCGAGAGCGTCCGGTAGTGGCAGGACAGCGCCAGCTCCAGGCCGCCGCCCATGACCGCGCCGTTGATGAACCCGAAGGTCGGGATCTTCGTCTCGGTGAGGCGGCGGAAGACGTCGTGGCCGGTCTGGGCGATCTCGCGCGCCAGCTCCGGGTCGCTGACGGACTCGACGCCGGAGAGGTCCGCGCCGACGGCGAAGATGAACGGCTTGCCCGTGACGGCGATCGCGGCCGGCTCGGCCTCGAAGGCCTTGTCCAGCGCGGCGTTCAGGGAGACGAGCCCCTGCGGGCCGAAGGTGTTCGGCCGGGTGTGGTCGTGGCCGTTGTCGAGCGTGATCAGGGCGACCGGCTTCTCGAGCCCCGGCACCTTGACCAGCCGCGTCACGGCGTTGGTGACGACCTCGTCCGGGAACGCGGCCTTCGCTTCTTCAGCGGTGAAAGTCATTACTTCGCCCCCTCGAACGCCGGGTTCTCCCAGATCACGGTGCCACCCATGCCGATGCCGATGCACATCGTCGTCATGCCGTACCGGACGTCGGGCCGCTCGGCGAACTGGCGCGCCAGCTGCGTCATGAGCCGGACACCGGACGACGCCAGCGGGTGGCCGCACGCGATCGCGCCGCCCCACTGGTTGACGCGCGGGTCTTCGTCGTCGATGCCGAAGTGGTCGAGGAAGGCCAGCACCTGCACGGCGAAGGCCTCGTTGATCTCGAACAGGCCGATGTCGTCGATGGACAGGCCAGTGCGCTTGAACAGCTTCTCGGTGGCCGGCACCGGGCCGATGCCCATGACCTCCGGCTCGACACCGGCGAAGGAGTAGCCGACCAGCCGCATCGCGACCGGCAGGCCCAGCTCGCGGGC
Source organism: Amycolatopsis sp. NPDC005961 (assembly GCF_040629235.1). Taxonomy (NCBI): domain Bacteria; kingdom Bacillati; phylum Actinomycetota; class Actinomycetes; order Pseudonocardiales; family Pseudonocardiaceae; genus Amycolatopsis; species Amycolatopsis sp. NPDC005961. Next base: position 55,009 of record NZ_JBEXVF010000023.1, read on the forward strand.
GGTCTCCTCGTCGGCCAGCAGCGACGCGGTCGCGCCGTCGTTGAGGCCGGCCGCGTTGCCCGCGGTGATCCGGCCGTGCGGGCGGAACGGCGTCTTCAGCCCGGCGAGCGTTTCCAGCGTGGTGCCCGGACGCGGCGGCTCGTCCTCGGTGGCCAGGCCCCAGCCCAGCTCCTTCGAGCGGGTGGCGACGGGAACCAGCTCGGGGCCGATCTTGCCGGTCTTGACGGCCTCGGCGTAGCGCTCCTGGCTGCGCGCGGCGTAGGCGTCGGTGCGCTGCTTGGTGATCGCCGGGAACCGGTCGTGCAGGTTCTCGGCGGTCTGGCCCATGACGAGCGCGGTCGGGTCGACGAGCTTGTCGGCGATGATCCGCGGGTTCGGGTCGACGCCTTCACCCATCGGGTGGCGGCCCATGTGCTCGACGCCGCCGGCGATGGCGATGTCGTAGGCGCCGAAGCCGATGCCGGACGCGGCGGTCGTGACGGCGGTCATCGCGCCGGCGCACATGCGGTCGATGGCGAAGCCGGGAACCGACTTCGGCAGGCCGGCGAGCAGCGCGGCGGTGCGGCCGATGGTCAGGCCCTGGTCGCCGATCTGCGTGGTGGCCGCGATGGCCACCTCGTCGACGCGCTCGGGCGGCAGTTCGGGGTGCCGCCGCAGCAGCTCACGGATGGCGTTGACAACGAGGTCGTCGGCGCGGGTCCCGGCGTAGATGCCCTTGTCGCCGGCCTTGCCGAAGGGGGTCCGTACCCCCTCGACGAAGGCGACGGTGCGCACGCCCCGCGCGGTCGGCGCGAGCGGCGTTGCTGGTGCGGCCACGAATGCTCCATGGAGGTAGACGGTGATAGCCGCACGATAGCCCTTGTTACCCGTCGGTAACCAGTGCTGTGGCCCGGTCGAGTGGGCTACGGCACACTCTTGGGCGTCAACGTCTGCCCCTTCACGAGCCAGGCGACGCCGAACGCCCACACCGCGGCGCTCTCCAGCCACAGCGCGGGGTGCCATTCCGGGACGAGACGCAGCCAGCTCGTCAGCGCGATGAGCACCAGCGCGGCGAGGATCACCACGCCGCACACGCGGTAGACGACCCCGGTGCCAGGCGGCTGTTCGCCGTCGTGCGGGAACAGGCGCAGGCAGAAGTACGCCAGCATCAGGAAGAACACCGCCGCGAACACGAGGTGCAGCACGCCGGAAGTGCGGTCCCACGACGAGACGTCCCGGTCCGGGGTCGTCGGGAACAGCGCCAGCCCGATCGCGCCGAGGCCCGCCACCGTGCTCGCGACGTTGTCGATGAAGTCGTGGCCGTAGTACGCGAGCAGGAACACACCCACGGCGCACATCGCGCCGACGAAGACGTTCCCGAGGTCGCTGTAGTAGTAGCCGCTGAGCGACCCGATGAGATCGCCGCCCTGGACGACCTGCTTGCCCACGATCAGGACGATCGGCAGCGCCAGGCCGATGAGCCCGATCGCGCGCCGCAGGTAGAGGTAGGAGTGGACGAGGGGGGTCTGGGTAGTGGTGGTCATGGCCGCCTCCGGGGTCTCACCGAGGTCATCGGCGGTTTCCCGCCCCGGAACGAGCGTCGTTATCCGACGGCGGCCCAGATCCTCAGCTGATCGTTACGGAGTTCGGCGAACGCGCCGGTCGCGGGGTCGTGCGCGGTCGGGCGGAAGCCTTCGGCGAACCCGATCCGCGCGCCGGCGGCCGGGTCCCAGACCTCGAAGCCGGCTTCGGCGGCGACGTGGAGCAGGCCGCGGTGGCCCCACATCGGTCCCGTCGGACCCGCGAACATCCCGGTCCGGCGGCCGGTTCCCGCGTCGTACAGCTCGACGCCGTCGAGCATCTCGTCCGAGGAGACCCCCATGCGCTGGACGGCGACCGTGGTGTCGTCGAGCCACGCGATCGGCTGATCCCAGTCGTCGCGGCCGGGGGTGATGGTCCGCCCCCGCTCGGCCGCGTGGATGTCGCCGCCCAGCCACGCTTCGACGTCGACGACCGTCGGCATGCCGACCGGGTGCCAAGCCCAGCCGTCCACGACCAGCGACCGTTCGGACGGGCTCACGTGGAGCGCGCCCTGGAAGTAGTCGAGGTAGTGCTCAGGAGCCTTTTCGCCGCGGTCCGGCGCCGCGGTTTCGCGGTCGGTCAGCAGCTCTCCGCCGGGCAGCGCGAACACGTCGAGCCGGTTCCAGTCCGTCCCCGCGACGACCCTGGTCGCGTCGCCTTCGCCGAGGAAGGCCAAGGGGAACCGGGTGAGCTCGTTGTCGTTCCAGTCCCGGTCGAGGTCGAGCACGGTGAGCCACTCGCGCAGGTCGACGACCGTGGCGAACTGGCCGTAGTCCGAGACGACCGCCGCGTACCGGCCGTCCCGCGAAGTGTGCAGGCCGCGGCGGGGGCGGTCCGGGATGTCCCGGATGTCTTCGTAGGTTTCCGCGGGCAGCTCGACCGGCCCGAGGAGCCACTGGTCGTCTTCGTCGATCCGGACGAAGCCTTCTTCGGTGAGGGCGAGCCAGCCGCCGGGCATCGGCGCCAGGCAGCCGTCGTTCACCGGCCGCACCGGGCAGGGGCGCGTCGACCAGCGTCCGCCGAGTTCCCCGTCCCGCAGCAGGGTTTCGGGCTCGCCCTGCCAGCCCGCGGGGAAGCTCTCCTGGTCGGCCCGATCCGCGCAGCTCTCGCAGACTTCGACCAGCGCGGCCGGGGTGCAGAGCCCGCAGATCAGGTCGTACCGCGTGCCCACGCCGGTCAGGTGACGCGTGGACGGCGGAGGTTCTTCGACAGCCAGGTGCGGGCAAAGGCGCAAGGTGCCGATGCGGCCCGGATGGCCGCAAGGCAGGGTGTTCACGCTTTCAGTGTGCGGGCCGCGTGATCGGTCCGCACCCGAATTATCCCAGGTACGCCAGCCAGCCACCCTTCTCCGAGATGTCCTCCGCCTCCTCGGTCGCCGCCGGTTCGCAGAGGAAGCCGGACACGCGCGAGCCGTCGGCCAGCTCCACCTTGCCGATCGCCAGCGGTGCCGGGATCCGCGAGACGAACTCGCCGAACCCCTTCACCGGCAGGTCCCACACCTCCGCCGCGATCGCGACGCCGCCGGACGCGACGCGCACCAGCCCGGGTTTGGGCGGCACCGTGTCCAACGCGAACAGCCGGTAGGACGCCGACGTCGAAACCTCGGAAACGAACCGCCCGCCGCGGGACGTCAGCTCGTGGTTCAGCGGCTGTCCGCGCAGGTGCGCGCCGACCACCGCGATCGGCACCCGCTCGCCGCGCAGCCCGGCGAGCGCGGCCAGCTTCAGGTCGTCGTGCGGGGCGCCGGCCAGCATCACGCCGAACGGGCGCCCGGCCACCGTGCCCGCCGGAACCGCCAGCGCCGAGAGCCCGAACAGGTTGGTGGAGTTGGTGAACCGGCCCAGCCGCGCGTTGACCGCGACCGGATCGGCGGCCACCGCGGCGATCGTGGGGTGCTCGGTCGTCGTCGGTGTCAGGATCGCGTCGACGCCGGCCAGCACTGCGAGGGCTTCGGTGCGCAGCCCGGCGAGCGTCCGCTGGTCGGCGAACAGCCGGTGCGCCGGGATGTCGCGGGCGCCGGTGATGATGCCGTGCACCACCGGGTCGACGGCGTCCGGGTGCGCCTCCAGGAACTCGCCGACGGCGGTGTACCGCTCGGCGACGAACGCGCCGCCGTACAACAGGTTCGCCGCTTCCAGGAAAGCCGATATGTCTACAGTGGTCACGTCGGCGCCCGCCGCGGCGTACTCCGCGACGGTGGCTTCGAACGCCTCCGCCCAGCCCGCTTCCAGCGGTCCCAGCCGGTCCGGGATGCCCAGCCGGAACCGTCCCGTGTGGACCTGCGCGGGTTCGGCCAGGCAGGTCAGGGCGAACGCCGCCTCCTCGACCGTCCGTGCGAACAGCGACACGCAGTCGATGCTCGCGCAGGCGGGCACGATGCCCTCGGTCGGCAGCAGCCCGGGCGTCGGCTTGAGCCCGACGATCCCGTTGAACGCCGCCGGCACCCGCCCCGACCCCGCGGTATCGGTACCGAGCGCCAGATCCACGATCCCGAGCGCGACGGCCACCGCCGAGCCGGAACTCGACCCGCCCGAGACGTACGCCGGGTCGACGGCGTTGCGCACCGCGCCGTACGGGCTGCGCGTCCCGACCAGACCGGTCGCGAACTGGTCGAGGTTGGTCGTGCCGAGCACCAGCGCCCCGGCGGCCCGCAGCCGCGCGACGACCGGCGCGTCGGCCGCCGGCCGGTACGCGTAGGCCGGGCAGCCCGCGGTCGTCGGCAGCCCCGCGACGTCGATGTTGCCCTTGACCGCGACGAGCTTGCCGTACAGCGGCAACCCGCGTTCCTCCAGCGCGGCGGCCTCGGCCAGCACCTCGGCTTCCGGCCGCAGGTCGATCCAGATCTCCGGCCGGTCGACCTGCTCGATGCGCCGGTACGCCGCGCGAACTCGTTCCACGAGACTCATCCCAGCACCACCAGCGGCGTGCCGGGGGCGACCTGGTCGCCGGGGGACACGAGCACTTCGACCACCTCACCGCCGGCCGGCGCGGGGATCCGCGCCTCCGTCTTCATCGCTTCCAGCGTCACCAGCGACTGCGCGTCCTCGACGCGCTCGCCCGCCGCGACGTCCACCCGCCACACCGTCGCCGCGAACGGCGCCTCGACGACGTGCCCGCCCGGCGGTGCCTCGACGCGCTTCGGCGGCAGCGTCACCGGTTCCGGCTTCGGGTCGAACTCGCCCGCCGCGGCCCACGCCCGCCGTTCCGCCTCGAACGCCGCCGCCTGCGTCGCCCGGAACCCGGCGATGCCGTCCGCGTTGTCGGCCAGGAACTTCTGGTACTCGGCCAGCTTGAAGGTGCCGTCGGTGGTGTCGAGCTCCAGCTGCCCGGACGAGCTCTGCGCCCGCAGCTCCAGGAGCTCGTCCGCGGACACGGGGTACCAGGAGATGCGGTCGAAGAACCGCAGGTTCCACGGCCGCTCGCCGCCGTGCCAGCTGTTCCAGACCTGCACGGTCCGGCCGACGAACTGGTAGCCGCCCGGCCCTTCCATGCCGTAGATGCACAGGTAGGCGCCGCCGATGCCGACGGAGTTCTCCGCGGTCCACGTCCGCGCCGGGTTGTACTTCGTCGTCACCAGGCGGTGGCGCGGGTCCAGCGGTGTCGCGACCGGCGCGCCCAGGTAGACGTCGCCGAGGCCGAGCACCAGGTACTCCGCGTCGAAGACCGTCCGGTAGACCTCGTCCACATCGGACAGTCCGTTCACCCGCCGGATGAACTCGATGTTCCACGGGCACCAGGGCGCGTCGTCGCGCACGCCGGTCATGTACCGCTCGATCGCCTCGCGCGTCGCCGGGTCGTCCCACGACAGCGGCAGGCGCACGCGGCGGCTCGGCACCTCCAGCTCGGCGGTCGGCGGCAGGTCCCGTTCCAGCTCCCGCACCAGCCCGAGCGCCTTTTCGACCGGCAGGGCGTCCGGGTCGACGTGCACCTGCAGCGACCGGATGCCCGGCGTCAGGTCGACGATCCCGGGCACGCCCTCGGCGGCGAGCCGTTCCCCGAGCGCGTGCACCCGCATCCGCAGCGCCAGGTCGAGCGTCATCTCGCCGTACTCGACGAGCAGGTTGTCGTCTCCGCTGCGCCGGTAGGTGACCGACGGCTCGTCGTCCGAAGAGGACAGTCGCCCGAGGACCCCGCCGTCCTGGCGGGCCTGCCGGGTCGGCGTCACCGCGGTGGCCGGCCGCTGCCGCAGCACCGCCGCGTGGTCGGCGTCGATCGGCACGAACCGCACGGTGTCGCCCGGGCGCAGCTGCCCGAGCTTCCAGCGCTCGCCGGTGGCGACCGTCGCCGGGCAGACGAAGCCGCCGAGGCTGGGCCCGTCCGGGCCGAGCAGGATCGGCAGGTCGCCGGTGTAGTCGACGGCGCCGATCGCGTACGGCGTGTCATGGATGTTCGACGGGTGCAGGCCCGCTTCGCCACCGTCGGCGCGCGCCCACTCCGGCCGCGGCCCGACGAGCCGGACGCCGGTGCGGGCGGAATTGAAGTGCACCTGCCACTCCGTGGCGTAGAACGTGTCGACGTCGCCGGGGGTGAAGAACTCCGGCGCCGCGTGCGGTCCTTCGAGTGCCCCGATCGTCCAGTGTGCGGTGAACTCCGGGCGGTCGGCGACCGGGCCCACGACGGGGTCCGCGGGAGCCGGGCCGCAGTGCAGGACGTCGCCCGCGGCCAGGGCACGACCACCGTGCCCGCCGAACCGGCCCAGGGTGAACGTCGCCGCGCTGCCGAGGAACGCCGGGACGTCGACGCCGCCGCGGACGAGCACGTAGCTGCGCAGCCCGGCGGTGCACGCCCGGACGTCGAGCGTGGCCCCGGCGGGCACCTCGACCGGTGTCCACAAGGGAACTTCGACCCCGTCGGCCAGGGCGGTGGTGGGTGCGCCGGTGACGCACACCTCGGTGGGGTGGGAGAACCGCAGGGTCACGCCGTCCACAGTGCACTCCAGGCCGGGCGCGCCTTCCGGGTTGCCGAGCGCGAGGTTGCCCAGCCGGAGCGAACGGTCGTCCATCGGCCCGCTCGGCGGGACCCCGACGTGCCAGAAGCCGGTGCGGCCCGGCCAGTCCTGCACGGTCGTCATCGTCCCGCCGCGCACGACGTCGATGCGGGGTTCGCCGTCCTCGATGCCGTCCAAGGTGGACGTGTCGTGGGCGGCCGCGCCGAACGCCGCGTCGGCGGCCGCCGCCCGCAGCTGCCCGAGGTTGGTGCGCACGCCGTCGACCCGGGTCACGGCGAGCGCTTCCCGCAGGTGCGCGAGTGCGTCGTCGCGGTCGGTGCCGGTGCAGATCACCTTGGCCAGCAACGGGTCGTAGTGGGTGGTGACGGTCGTGCCCGGCTCGACCCAGGTGTCGACGCGGACGTCTTCGGGCAGCGTGACCCGCGTGACGAGTCCCGCGCTCGGCCGGTGCCCGGCGCTCGGGTCTTCGGCGTACACCCGTGCTTCGACGGCGTGCCCGCGCGCGATCGGCACCGCGCGGAACATCGCGCGGTCGCCTTGGGCGAGCCGCAGCATCCAGGCGACCAGGTCGACGCCGTATACCGCCTCGGTGACCGGGTGCTCGACCTGCAGGCGCGTGTTCACTTCGAGGAAGGCTGCCTCTTCGCGTTCGGGGTCGTAGACGTACTCGACCGTGCCCGCCGAGCGGTACCGCACCGACGAGCACAGTGCGACGGCCGAGTCGACGAGCTGCTTCCGGACGGCGGTCGGCAGGTCCGGCGCCGGGCACTCCTCGACGACCTTCTGGTTGCGCCGCTGCAGGGAGCAGTCGCGGGTGCCCAGCGCCAGGACTTCGCCGAAGCCGTCGCCGAAGACCTGGACCTCGACGTGCCGGGCGCGGCGCACCAGCCGTTCCAGGAACACGCCGGAGTTCGCGAAGCTCTTGGCCGCGATGCTCCGCACGGAGTCCCATGCCTCCCGCAGCTCCCCGGGCGTGGCGCACGCGCGCATCCCGATCCCGCCGCCGCCCCCGGTCGCCTTGAGCATCACCGGGTAGCCGATCTCCGCGGCGCGGGCCACCGCTTCGTCCGCATCGGACAGCAGACCGGTGCCGGCGAGCAGCGGGACGCCCGCGGCGATCGCCGCCTCCCGGGCGGTGTGCTTGCTGCCGAACACCTCCAGGTGCCCGGGCGACGGCCCGGCGAACGCGAGCCCGGCGTCCTCGCAGGCCCGTGCGAACGCGGCGTCCTCGGACAGGAACCCGTAGCCGGGGTGGACGGCGTCGCAGCTGGTTTCGAGCGCGGCCTCGACGATCGCGCCGGCCCGCAGGTAGCTTTCCGCGGCGGGCGCCGGCCCGAGCCGCACCGCCCGGTCGGCGAGCCGCACGTGCGGGGCGAGGCGGTCGGCGTCGGAGTACACCGCGACGGTCTCGAGGCCGAGCTCCCGGGCGGTGCGCAGGATCCGGACCGCGATCTCGCCGCGGTTGGCGACGAGCAGCCTCACTCGCCGCCTCCGGAGGACGTCACGACCAGGCGCACCGGCGTCGGGTCGAACCCGTTGCAGGGGTTGTTGATCTGCGGGCAGTTCGACACGAGCACGAGGACGTCGGTCTCCGCGCGCAGCCGGACTTCGAGGCCGGGCGCGGAGATCCCGTCGACGATGCCGAGGGTGCCGTCCTCTTCGACCGGCACGTTCATGTACCAGTTGACGTTGCTGACCAGGTCGCGCTTGCCGAGTCCCCACTTCGCGCCTTCGCTGAGGAAGTTCTCGACGCAGGCGTGCTGGAAGCGGGTGTGCTGGCCGTAGCGGAGGCTGTTGGACTCCTTGCTGCACGCGCCGCCGAGCGTGTCGTGACGCCCGCACGTGTCGGCGACGACGGTCAGCAGCGGGGCGCCTTCCTGGGTGCGCAGGACGCTGCCCGTGGTGAGGAAGATGTTGCGCTGGGCGGCGATCGTCGCCGCCGCGCTGTAGCGCTTCGCCGTGTCGTTCGCGTCGTAGCAGAGGAAGTCGACGGCCTGGTTGCCGCCGAGGTCGATGATCGCCAGCTCGCTGCCGCGCTTCAGCACGGTCGAGAACGGGGCGCGCGCGGCGACGTCGAAGGTCAGCTCCAGCGTGGAGCGGTAGGCCGTGCTCATGCGATCCCCCGGGCGGTCAGGTAGTCGGCGGTGTTCTCGAAGGCCCGCCGCGCCTCCGGCGAGTGCGTCCACTCCGGACTGTCCGGAGTGGACGGCCGGTCGCGCCAGGCGAGCACTTCGAGGTTCGTCACGGTGTAGTCCGGCCGCGGGTCGACCGGGTGTGCCACGTTCGCGATGAGCACGACCGACGGGATTTCGATCCGCAGCTCGACGGATTTCCCCGCGCCCGCGGACCCGGTGAAGTCCAGGTCGCCTTCCGGCCGGACGCGCACCCCCTGGAAGAACGACAGGCTCGGCGGCAGGTCCCGCGGCCCGAGGCCGTTCTTGGCCGCGCCCAAGGTGAACAGCGGCAACCCGGCGGGGGAGGGGCCCTGCGGGGCGCCGTCGCCGTAGCGCTCGGTGTTGCCATCCACAGTGGACGTTCCGCACAGTGCGTCGTGCCGCTCGCTGGAGTCCGCGACGATCGTCGCGAGCACCCGGCCCTGGTCCGAGAGCAGGGCGACCTTCGGGCCGAGGTAGGCGTTCCACTGCACCTTCACCGTGTCCGCGACGTTCAGCCGCTCCCACGGCGCGTCGGCGTTGAACAGCAGCAGGTGCGCGCACGCGTCGCCGTCGACGTCGGTCAGCCGCAGCCGGGTGCCCCGCGCCAGCACCTTGTGCGTGTACCCGCCACCGGCCACCGTTTCGGCCCAGGTCAGCGCCTCGGGCGCGACCTCGGGGGGCGGTGCCGGCCACGTGCTCGCCGGGATCGACGGCATCGTTTCGACCACGGTGCCGGCCTGGGCGCGGGCGTGGTCGCGGGCGCCGTAGGGGGTGGCGGTGGTGCTCATGGACGTCCTCTCTCAGAGCGCGGGTTCGAGGGCGGGGGCGGGACGCAGCCGCAGCCAGCAGAGCCGGCCGATCACCAGTGCGCCGCCGACGAACTCTATCGGGAACAAGAGCATCCAGGGGGCGCCCGAACCGGTCACGTCGTAGATCTCCGGGCGCGGCCAGGCGATGTTCACGATCATGGCGATGCCGTAGAGAACGGCCGCTCCGTTCACCGGGACGCCCCAGCGGCCGAGGGAGAACAGCCCGGGCTCGGCGGGGAATCGCCCGCGCAGCCGCTTCACCAGCAGGGGCCCGGTGACCAGCAGGTACGCCAGGTAGACGACCACCACCGACGTCCCGGTGATCGTGCTGAACAGCGTCGGGTTGCCGAGGTTGAGCAACAGCAACCCGATCGCGAGCGCACCGGACACGAGGGCCGGCGCGACCGGCGTCCCCGTGCGCGAACTCACCGACGAAAGTCGGGCGGAGGCGGGGAGCGCGCCGTCGCGGGCCATCGCGTAGATCAGCCGGACGGTGCCCGTTTGGATGGTCAGGGTGCAGACGACGACGGCGATCGCGACGTCGGCGAGGAAGATCCGGCCGAGGGTGTCGCCGAAGACGGCGGTGATCACGTACGGCAGGCCGTGGCCGGCGAGCTGCCCGTCGGTGAGGCTCGGCGCGGCCATCAGCGCGGTGAGCACCACGGCCAGCCCGCCGATCCCGGACACGAGCACCGCTCGCAGCACCGCGCGCGGAGCGGCCCTTCGCGCGTTCTTCGTCTCTTCGGCGACCGACGCGGCGGTGTCGAAGCCATAGAGGACGTAAGCCGCCATGAGCGCCGAAGCGAGCACTCCGCCGATTCCGGCGCTCGTGCCCGGAGCGTCGTGCAGCACGACCTGCGGCCCGCGGACCGCGAACAGGGCCAGGCCGGTGATGAGGACGACGACGCCGAGCAGCTCGGCCGCGACCCCGACGTCGTTGATCCGCGCGATCAGCCGCACGCCGCCGGCGTTGACCGTGGTGGTGAAGAGGAGCAGGAGGGTGCCGAGCAGGACGGCGTTGGCCGCGCCCGACGGCGACGTCACCGCGGGGTCGCCGCCGACGAGCTGGAAACCGTCCCACACCGACGGGAGCACGATCTGCAGCGCGATCGCCGCGGCCGCGAGCGCGACGACGCAGCCGAGCAGCATCATCCAGCCGGCGAGCCAGCCGAGGAAGCCGCGGGCGAGCTGTTTCGCCCACTGGTACACGGATCCGGCGAGCGGGTAGCGCGCGGCGAGCTCGGCGAAGGTCACGGCCACGAGGACTTGGCCGGCGAGCACCACCGGCCACGTCCAGAAGAAGAGCGGACCGCCGAAGGTGTAGCCGAAGCCGAAGAGCTGGAAGACGGTCGTGAGGATCGAGACGAACGAAAAGCCGGCGGCGAAGGCGGAAAACCCGCCCAAAGACCGGCGAAGCTCTTGACGGTAACCGAAGGCGGCGAGTTCGTCGGCCATGCACGCTCCTGACTTGGTTTCGATCGCATGACAGAAATTAGGGGCCACGGAAGCGTTTTCCGATCTCCGGTGCGTTAGAAGCTTGTTAACGACCGCCTCGACCACGCGTCAACGCCGACATGTGGGTGTAACCACGCCTCGGTGCGGGTGTCCGGGCGGCGAACCTGGCAAGATCACCGCCGTGGTCAAAGGGGTGGGGGTCGGCAGGCCCCGGGCGAGCGGCGCGGCGGCGAACCGGCCGGACGCGCGTCAAGCCGTGCTCGACGCGGCCGGCGAGCTGTTCACCGGAGCCGGCTACGCGGCGACGACGACGCGGGCGATCGCCGAACGCGCGGGCCTGCGCCAGGCGTCGCTCTACTACCACTTCCCGGCCAAGGAGGACATCCTCGCGGCGCTGCTGGCCGAGACGGTCCGGCCGTCGCTCGACGTGGCGGCCCGGCTGGTCGCGGGCTCGGCCCCGGCGGCGGTCCGGCTGTGGGCCCTGGCGTACGCGGACATCGGCCTGCTCGGCGGCGCCCACCACAACCTGGGCGCGCTGTACCTGCTGCCGGAGGTCGCTTCACCGAACCTGGCCCGCTTCCGAGCGGAGCGCGCGGACCTGAAGGCGGCGTACGGGCAGCTGGTGGCGGCGTGCGGCGTCGCGCCTTCGGCCGTGCCGATCCGGACCGACCTGGTGTTCGGGTTGGTGGAGAGCATCGCGGTGATCCGCAGGGACGACCCGGAGCTGGACGTCGAGGCCCACGTCCGCGAAGGCGCGGACGGCGTGGTCCGGCTGGCGGGGCTGCCGGAGCCGACGGAGGAGCTGCGCACCGAGGCGCATGCCCTCTTGGCGACGCTCGCGGGCTAGCGACGCTGGTCTGCCGCAGCCGGTCGTGAGTGAGAAACCCGGTTTCTCACTCACGACGGGTCAGGAAGCCGTCGTCTGCAGGGCCTTGCTCAACGCCGTCGCCGTCAGCTCGATCTGCCACGGCCGCGCTCCGCCCGCTCGCAGCACCTCCGCCACCGTGTCCTCGTCCGTCGAGGCCGGGGGACGCCAGCACGTGCGGCGCACCAGGTCCGGCAGCAGCAGGTTCTCCACCGGCAGCCGCCGGTCCTCCGCGATCGCCGTCAGTGCCGCTCGCACCGCCGACAGCCGGGCCGCCGCGTCCGGGTCCTTGTCCGCCCAGCGGTTCACCGGGGGCGGGCCGTCCGTCGGCTGGGACGGCGACGGCAGCTCGGAGGCCGGGAGCGCACGAGCCGCCTGGAGGTGGCGGAGCCAGTTCGCCGTGTACTTGCGCTGGACGCGGCCGCTGAACACCGGCAGCGCCTGGAGGTCCTCGACCGTCTTCGGGTCGGCCGTCACCGCGTTGATGATCGCGCTGTCCGGCAGGATCCGGCTCGGCGCGCGGTCGCGTTTGCGGGCCAGCTCGTCGCGGGCCTGCCACAGCTCGCGGACCGCCGCCAAGCCGCGCGGGTTGCGGATCTTGTGGACGCCGGACGTCCGGCGCCACGGCTCGGCCCGCGGTGCGGGCGGCGGGGCGGTGCGGACGTTCTCGAACTCCTGCCGCGCCCACTCCAGCTTGCCCTGGGCGCCCAGCTCCGCCTCCAGCTTTTCGCGCAGCTGGATGAGCAGCTCGACGTCGAGGGCCGCGTAGTTGAGCCAGTCGACCGGCAGCGGCCGCTTGGACCAGTCGGCCGCGCTGTGCCCCTTCTCGAGGGTGTAGCCCAGCAGCAGCTCGACCAGCGTCCCCAGCGCGACGCGCTCGTAGCCCGCCAGCCGGCCGGCCAGCTCGGTGTCGAACAGCGCCGCCGGGTGCAGGTCCAGCTCGGCGAGACAGGGGAGGTCCTGGGAGGCGGCGTGCAGCACCCACTCCAGGGAATTCAAGACGTTCTTCAGCGGGGTGAGGTCGTCCAGCTCGGTCGGGTCGATCAGGACCGTGCCGGAACCCTCGCGCCGCAGCTGGACGAGGTAGGCCTTGGGCCAGTACCGGTAGCCGGACGCGCGTTCGGTGTCGACGGCGACGGCACCCGTGCCCGCGGCCAGCCGCGCGCAGGCCTCAGCCAGCGCGGACTGGTCCGTGACCACCGGGGGCGTGCCCTCGGCGGGTTCGCGTAGCAGCACAGGGCCGCCCGTGGACTCGATTTCCATCCCGGAGGCCTCTGCACTTCCCATAACCGACGACCCTACGGGACGGGCGTACCGCGCCTGGTCCGCCCGCCCCGCAGGGAGGTTCGTCTGCGTCAGCGGATGACGCCGGCTCGCATGGCCAGCGCAACCATCTGAGCCCGGTCGCCCGTGCCGAGCTTGCGCCCGATCCGGGACAGGTGGGACTTGACGGTGAGAGCGGAGAGCGAAAGCTCCTCGCCGATCTCCTTGTTGGACTGTCCGTCGGCGACCAGCTGGAGCACCTCCACCTCACGAGCGGACAGCTCGCGCGGGGTGTTGTCGGTGCCCGCGACGCGGGTCCCGGTGGCCAGCACCGGAGCCACGCTCGGGTCGGCGTAGACGCCGCCCTCGAGCACACGCCGCACGCCATCGGTCACGACGACCGGTGACGCGGACTTCAGCAGGTACGCCTGGGCCCCGGCCTGGAAGGCCGAGCGGACCGCGTACGGGTCGTCCGAGGATGCGAGTACGACCACGCGCGGCCAGCCGTGGCTACGGAGTTCCGTAACCAGCTCGATGCCGCTGCCGTCCGGCAGTCCGAGATCGAGGATCGCCAGGTCACAAGGCCCAGTGGCCTGTGCTCGCGCCCTCGCTTCGGCCACCGTGGCGGCTTCGTGAACGGTACCCGCACCCATCTGTGCGAGTCTTGCTGCGATTGCCTCCCTCAACAGCGGGTGGTCATCGACCACCAACACGGAAAAAAGCTCTTCCCGCGGGTGCGGAACCATGCTCGCCGGCAATGCACCGGCTGGCGTGGATCGGACGGCCTGAGAAATGCCGACGGTAGCCACGTCACTACCTCCCTGGAGTCGGTCGTGCCCCCCGACCGGCACCGGGACCTTCGGCCGTTCAGCCGCGCCAGCTTTAGACCGAAAGTGGTGTCGTCGAAGGCACTGTAGCCGCCCTGAGCCCTTCGCGGGGGGATCGAATGGGTATCTATCTCAAACGAACAGTCACTCAGTGGGTTCGGAGTAACACGATCGGGCTAGTACACGGCCGGTTGCTAACGGATAGCCCAGCGAACACGATGCTAAGAAGTTACCGGCGCCCAAATGGCCGTGCAGATGAGGTGTGCAGCTGCCGGTGCGCGTAGTGACGAGGGGCCGGATGGGGCCCCGGAGGGCCGGAATGTGCCTCCGGCCGGGGCATGATCAACTTCGCGGATCGGCTTCCTTGAGGCGCCTGGAAGCCGGGAACGGTGACTGTCCGTGGCTCTCGCCGACCGTCTCCGGGCCGCCGGGCCCAAGTTGATCTTGTTGCGGTGAGTGACCACGCCGCGTCACGAACGGGGGCACCGGCGAAGACGTGAAACGGCCTCAGGAACGTCGGGGCGGTCCGCCGGGTGGCAGCCGCCGTCCGGGCCGTTCCGTCTGCCGGTGGTGCGCCGAGGGGGCCGATCGGGGGTTCCCGTTGGTTTGGACTGCGTTCAGCGGACGTGAAATTTGCTCACATCCATACAAGGGGCCGGGGCGCGGACGGCCGGGAGAGCGCGGCCGTGGCCGATCCGTTGCCGATGATCGCCCGGACGGCCGCGCGGCGGCGCCCCTCACCTAAGGGAGGCAGTGGCCTCCGGTCAGGAGCTCTGGCGCTGCCCGAAGAGCGTCACGCCGACCGGCGGCAGGCCCACGACACTGGCCATGACCTGGCAGAACGCCTGCCCGTGCGGCAACAGCCCGGCGTCCGTCGGCGTCCACGACGCCCGCAGCTCCAGGTCGTCCGTGCGCGCCGGCCCGGAGATGTCGCCGAAGCGGGCCGACGACGTCTCCGTCACCGTGCCGCCCAGCGCCGTCCAGCTCGCGCCCGACACCTCGAGGGCGTCGGTCAGCCACGACCAGCCGACCGCTGGCAGGAACGGGTCGGTCGCCAGCTCGCGGTCCAGCTCCGCACGCACGTACATGACCAGGCGGAGGACGCCGTCCCAGCCCTCTTGGCCCTCGGGGTCGTGCAGCAGGACCAACCGGCCCGAGGCCAGCACGTCCGCCGGCCCGGCGACCTCGCAGCTGACCGCGTACGACCACGGCGCGAGCCGCTGCGGGGCCCGCATCGGCTCCAGCAGCACCTCCCGGCGGGGCCGGACGGACTGCAGCGCCACAACTGCTTCACGGAAGAGTTCGGGCACTGGCGTCATCGCGGTCACGCTTCGACTGTAGGGCGGGCACGCCCCGTTGCGGGCGCAGGCGCGCCGATGGAAGCACCGTCCCCAGCTCGTGGCACGATTGACGGCGATGTCTCCGACCACGCCCCTGCCGCAGCGAGCCGCCCCGTCCGGCCGCCGCGAGCTGCCCGAAGCCCCGTTCCTGGCCGCCGCGCGCGGCGAACGCCCGGCGCGCACGCCCGTCTGGTTCATGCGCCAGGCCGGCCGCTCGCTGCCCGAGTACCGCGCCCTGCGCGAGGGCGTGCCGATGCTCGACGCCTGTTTCGACCCCGAGATGCTCGCCGAGATCACGCTGCAGCCGGTCCGCCGGCACGCGGTCGACGCGGCCATCCTCTTCAGCGACATCGTCGTGCCGCTGAAGGCCGCCGGGGTCGACATCGACATCGTCCCCGGCACCGGCCCGGTGGTCGCGGCGCCGGTGCGCGACCTCGCCGCCGTGAAGGCGCTGCCGGAGCTGGCGCCGGACCAGGTCGCGAAGGTCGCCGACGGCGTCCGGCTGCTGGTCGAGCGGCTCGGCGGGACGCCGCTGATCGGCTTCGCCGGTGCGCCGTTCACGCTGGCCAGCTACCTCATCGAGGGCGGCCCGAGCCGCAACCACGAGCACACCAAGGCCCTGATGCACTCGTCGCCGGAGGTCTGGCACGAGCTGGCCGGCCGCCTGGCCGACATCGCGCTGACGTTCCTGCGCGCGCAGCTCGACGCCGGCGTCGACGCGATCCAGCTGTTCGACTCCTGGGCGGGCGCGCTGTCGGAGCGGGACTACCGCGAGTTCGTGCTGCCCCACTCGGCGAAGGTCCTCGACGGCGTCGCCGCGTACGGCGTGCCGCGGATCCACTTCGGCGTCGGTACCGGCGAGCTCCTCGTCGCCATGCGCGAAGCGGGCGCGGACGTCGTCGGCGTCGACTGGCGGATCCCGCTCGACGAAGCGGTCCGGCGCCTCGGCGGCAGCGCCGTCGTGCAGGGCAACCTCGACCCGGCGCTGCTGCACGCGTCCTGGCCGGTCCTCGAAGCCGAGGTCCGCCGGATCGTCGAAGAAGGACGGGCGGCCGACGGCCACATCTTCAACCTCGGCCACGGCGTGCTGCCGGGCGTCGACCCCGACGTGCTGACCCGCGTGGTCGGGCTGGTGCACGAGCTGTGAAGCGCGTCGCCGTCGTCGGCGGGGGCGTTTCGGGGCTGACCGCGGCGTACCGGCTGCGGCGGCTGCTCGGCGACGGCGCCGAGATCGTCGTGTTCGAGAAGACGAAGACGCCGGGCGGGAAGCTGCGTACGGCCGAGCTGGCCGGCGTCCCCTACGACGTCGGCGCGGAGGCCTTCCTCGTCCGCCGTCCCGAGATGCTCGAGCTGGCCCGCGAGGTCGGCCTCGACGTCGTCCACCCGACGAAGGCACGCGCGAAGATCCACGCGGGCGGCACCGTCACCGGCCTGCCGCCGGGCACCGTCATGGGCGTCCCGGCGTCGGCGGAGTCGGTGGCCGGAGTGCTGTCCGAGGCCGGGCGGCGGGCCGTCGAGGCCGAGCCGTCGCTGCCCGAGCTGCGGCTGCCGAGCGGTGACCTGCCGCTCGGGCCGCTGCTGCGCGAGCGGTTCGGCGACGAGCTGGTCGACCGGCTCGTCGACCCGCTGCTCGGCGGCGTCTACGCGGGCGGCGCGGACGGTCTCGGCCTGCGCGCGACCATGCCCGGCCTGGCCGCGGCGGTGGCCGCGGGAGCCGGTTCGCTGACCGCCGCGGCGAAGGCGCAGCTGCCCGCTTCGCCGAGTACGGCGCCGGTGTTCGGGACGGTTCCCGGCGGCCTGGGCACGCTGGTCGACCGGCTCACCGAGCTGTCCGGCGCCGAGCTGCGGACCGGGCTGCCGGTCTGCGACATCGAGCGGCACGGCACCGGCTGGCGGCTGCGGATCGGCGCGAACCCCACGGCGCACGCGCCGGCGGACAACACGGTCGAGGCCGACGCGGTCGTGCTCGCGGTGCCCGCGCCCTCGGCCCGGCGGCTGCTGGCCGAGCTGGTGCCCGCGGCTTCGGCGGCGTTCGGCGAGGTCGAGCTGGCCTCGATGGCCGTGGTGGCGCTCGCGCTGCCGCCCGGCACGCGCCTGCCCGACGCGTCGGGGATCCTGATCGGCGCAGGCGAAAGCGACTCCTCGGGCAAGCCGTACGCGGCGAAGGCGTTCACGTTCTCTTCGCGCAAGTGGTCGCACTTCGGCACCGGCCCGGTGCTGGTCCGCGGCTCGGTCGGGCGGTTCGGCGACCTGGGCGCGTTGCAGGCCGACGACGTCGAGCTGGTCCGCGTGGTCCGCGACGACCTCGCGCGGCTGACGGGCGTGCGGGCGTCGCCGGTCGAGACGCTGGTGACGCGCTGGGGCGGCGGGCTGCCGCAGTACGGCACGGGCCACCTCGAGCGCGTGGAGCGGATCGAGAAGGCGATCGCGCAGGTGCCGGGGCTCGCGGTGGCGGGGGCGACCCTGCACGGCGTGGGCCTCCCGGCGTGCGTGGCGACGGCCGAGGCGGCGGCGCAGCGGATCGCGGCCCACCTCTCTTCGTGAGTGCTCTCACCTGACCCGTGGCAGCGCCCGCGTCGTCGCGGTGACAGGATGGGAACCATGGCGCGGGTCAACTACAACGAGCTCAACGACACCATCCGCTACACCACCTGGTCGGTCTTCCGGATCGAGCCGGGCCGGCTGGGCGAGGACCGCGGGACGGCCGGTCGCGAGACGACCGAGTACCTCGACGGCCTGGAGGCGAAGGGTGTCGTCGTCCGCGGTGTCTACGACCTCTCCGGCCTGCGCGCCGACGCCGACTACATGATCTGGTGGCACGCCGAGGAGATCGAGCAGGTCCAGGCGGCCTACTCGGGCTTCCGCCGCACCCCGCTCGGCCGCGCGTCGACGCCGGTCTGGAGCCAGACCGCGCTGCACCGGCCCGCGGAGTTCAACAAGAGCCACATCCCGGCGTTCCTCGCCGGCGAAGAGGCCCGCAAGTTCATCTGCGTCTACCCGTTCGTCCGCTCCTACGAGTGGTACCTGCTGCCGGACGCCGACCGCCGCAAGATGCTCGCCGACCACGGCAAGGAAGCCCGCGACTACCCGGACGTGCGTGCCAACACCGTCGCGTCGTTCGCGCTGGGCGACTACGAGTGGATCCTGGCCTTCGAAGCCGACGAGCTGCACCGGATCGTCGACCTGATGCGCCACCTGCGCGGCACCGAGGCGCGGCTGCACGTGCGCGAGGAGATCCCGTTCTACACCGGCACGCGCGTGCCGCCCGCCGAGCTCGTCGCGGCCCTGCCCTAGTGCCCGACGACACTGCAGTGCCCGACGCCACTGTGCCGGAGATCGTGGAGGGCGTCTGGCGCACCCTCACCGGGGAAGCGCCGGGACCGGTCGAGCTGACCGGCGCCGAAGACGTGCTGCCCGGCCCGTACCGGGTGGCGGCCGCCGCTACCGCGTCCGTCGCCGCCGCGACACTGGCGGCCGGAGAAATGCTGAAGCTGCGCGAAATCGAGCCCGGCGTCGTCACGGCGGACACGCGCCACGCGGCGGCGGCGTTCGCGAGCGAAGGGCTTTCGCGCGTCGAGGGGGCATCGCCGGAGCCGGTGTGGGCGCCGTTGTCGGGCAACTACCGCACGGCCGACGGCTGGGTCCGCCTGCACTGCAACTACCCGCGCCACGAGGCGGCGGTGTGCTGGGGCCTCGGCGTCCCGGGCAGCCGCGAGGCGGTGACCAAGGCCGTCGCCGGACGCGGTGCGCGCGAGGTCGAGCACGCCGTCGTGTCGGCCGGGGGAGCGGCGGCCCAGCTGCGCTCGCCCGAGGACTGGGCCGCGCACCCGCAGGGGTCGGCCGTGGCGTCGTTGCCGTTGGTGGACCTGGCGCCGATCGGCGAGGCGCCGAAGCGGACGTTGTTCTATTCGGACCGTCCCCTGGGCGGCATCCGGATCCTGGAGCTGACACACGTGCTCGCGGGCCCGGTGGCCGGCCGGGTGCTGGCGGCGCACGGCGCCGACGTCCTGCACATCGGCGCGGCGCACTTGCCGCGCGTCGAGACGTTGGTGCGGGATACGGGGCAGGGCAAGCGATCGGCGTTCGTGGCCCTGGACACCGAGGGCGGCCGCGCCCGGCTGAAGAAGCTGATCAGCCGCGCGGACGTACTGGTGCAGTCGTTCCGCCCGGGGGCGCTTTCCCGCATCGGCTTCGGACCCTCGGAGCTGGCGGAGTTGCGGCCGGGCTTGGTGATCGCGGACCTGAGCGCGTACGGCTGGGAAGGCCCGTGGGCGCGGCGGCGCGGGTTCGACAGCCTGGTCCAGATGTCGAACGGAATGGCTTTCGGTCCCGACCCTTCGCCGCTCCCGGTCCAGGCGCTGGACCACGGAACGGGCTGGCTCGCGGCGGCGGCGGTGATGACGGCGTTGCGCCGCCAGGTAACCGACGGCGGCACGTGGCGGGTCCGGCTGTCGCTGGCGGGAACGGGCCGATGGCTGGATTCATTGGGGCGCAAGGAACCCGCGGCGGTCGCTGCGGACTTCACCGACTTGCTGGAGGAGACGGACAGCGGCTACGGCCGGCTGACGCGCGTCCGGATGGCCGGCGGATTGCCGGGAGCGGAGCCGCACTGGGACTTCGGGACGCGGCTGCCCGGAGTCGACAAACCGACTTGGACGCCCTGACGCGGCTACCGCCGCCGGAGCCGGGAAACCAAGCCTCGCATGGCTCTCGGTGCCCCAACCCCGCGCCAATATGCGCGGATGTGTCGAGGTTGTCCCACGTGCAGGTGGGACCGGTCGGGTTGGTGCCCGGGGTGAGCTGTGTTGCTTGTCCGAGAGCCTGCGCGATTTGGTCCGGGGTGGACGCGTCCGCGCACGGGTCGCCAGAGAGCACCGAAGCGGGCAGCGAATTGGTAACTTTCGGCGCACCCGCGTAGGGCAACGCTTTGCCCATCGATGACGAGGCGGCCGTATTCGATGGCGACGAGCCGCCCGGCGTAGTTGATGACGAGGGAGAGGCTGCCGGGTGTCGGCTCGAACGGCCGAGTCGGCACCCGGCCGAACACTCGCCTCATCGGGCACCGTCGCCGAAATTGCGTAACGCGGCCGCACAGCCCTCCGACTTGGCTCCATGACGCACCGGCCCATACCAGTCGTAACCGGCGCGGGCGCCGCATGGCATCGTCGAGGAGGGCAGTTGAATTCACCGTTCGTGCTGCGCAAGCAAGTATCCGCCGCTCATCGGCGCCGTTACGCGCCGGGATTGCTCGGCTGCATCGTCATCGCCGCGACGGCTGCCTGCTCCGGCCAATCCGCGGATTCGGGCAGCACTGTCCCGCCTGCACCGGCTATTTCGGCCGAAGTCACCGAAGCCACGCCGACGACATCCGCCGGTGGTGATCTTCCGAGCGGCCCCGCACTCGTTCTGGCCAACCACTCACTGCTCCAATTCGTCGCTCCTGAAGGCAAACTATTGGCAGCCCGGGAATATCCCGGTTCCGGCCGGCCGATCACGGATCTCGACAAAGCGTCCCTCGACCCCTCCTACACCAAGATCGCCTCCCTCGGTGAGCCAGTCCCCTACAAAGCCACGGCGATGTCCTACGACGCCGGCTACATCACCTTCGACGGCGAGTTCCACCCCGTCACTCCGGCCCAGGGAAGTTACGCCAAGCGCCGCCTCTACACCGGGGTGCTGTTCATCGGCGATCAGCTCGCGGTCGCCGTCGACAACACCACCTTGGTCTGGGCCGCGTCCGGCGAACCGGTTCCGGGCTATCCCGATCTCACGGGGATCGGGGGAGACGGCTACGTCGGCCCGGCCTGCGTGCTGGACACCGTTACTCGTGGCCAGGTTTGTGAAGAGGACGGCCGGATCACCGTGACGATCTCGAAGTCCAGCCGCAGCACGTTCGGAAAGGACGTGCCGGCCGGTCCGGTGCTCGGCGTTGCGCGGGACGGTTCGGCGATAGTCCGTTCGCCGGACGACCGCCTCTATTCGGTGAGCCGTAGCAGCGGCGCAGTGCGTGCCTTGACCCCCGAAAGCGATTTTGTTCCCAGCAGCGCCGCGGTGTCACCTGACGGCGGCACCGTCGCCTTCACCGCGGATCGCGATAGCTCCACAGCTCTCTTCCTCGTGCCGGCTTCCGGAGGCGCACCGGCCCGAGTGCCGGGCTTCACCCCATCCCCCGGAGTCAGGCTGCGCAGCTGGCTGGGCTGATTCGCGCGCCGCGGAAAGGAGAACGATGTCGGTCGTCCAGGCGATGAGCCTGACCGTTACCCAAGCTGACGTGCTCTACGTGTCTCAGCAGATCAAACGAGACCTCGGCGCGATGCAACAGAGTTATCCCAGAATTGTGAGCTGGGAACGAATTAACACACTGGACCTGTCGTTCAGTACCTTTCTGATCAACGACGCCGTGAACACGATCGGCTTGAGCATCGAGGATCCGGCCCAGGAGCACGAAGTTTTCCACGAACTGCGTTACGCGATTTCGTACACCGGCGACGGCAGTCGCATGGGAATCGGCGGGCGGGCCATCACCCCAGTGCCCGTGCCCTCAAGTGCCCGGCTGACGGCTTGGGTCCGCTGGAGCAAGCACATGCGTGAGCTCCCGATCGACAAGCAACGGCAAATCATCCAAGGCACGTTGTGGGGACTGCCGAGCGTTCCGGGCCAAGGCGGCGGCCGGACTTTCGTCGGCAAATATTCCGGCGGGCAGCACACCGGATACGGCACCTACGCGTCCGGGCCGCTGTCGGCCCAGGCGGAAGAGTACAGGTGGAGGGGCTGATGACGAACCTGACCTTGGACGTGGCCTTGAAAGGCCGGAACCCGATGTCGATGGTCCTGCCGGCGCAGGACGTCATCTCGACGAACCTGGTGGTCTCCCCCACTAACCCCAGTCTGCCCACTTTGACGTCGGTGGAACGGATCAACAGCCGGATCAGCGACTTCGGCATAGTGCTCGACGATCGAGCGCAACTCGACCGGCTGGCCAAGATCGTCAACGTGCACTATCTGAGTACCCCGCGGGCCAACTGGGTGGACACCACACTGCGGCTCTCGGGCGAGCTGGTGGCCGGCGAGCCGGATCAGCAGGCCCTTCGCGCCGTGCGTGCCGTGCGGGCACCCACCCTCCACGCCGCGGAAACCCTGCTGCACACCGAATCTTCCGGCAATCCCCTAGCCCGGCGGCCGGCTGAAACCGAGCTGGTCGACTCGATCACCAGCGCCGTTCAGGCCGAGAACCCAGTCTGGAAGAGCAACGGGGCGAAGATCGCCCTCTACATCGGCAAAACCCTCCTCGACATGATCATCACTCAGATAATCGGCGTGCCGCTTGTGGACATTCTCCGCCACGCGGTCGCCGGGATCGGACCGGTGGCCTGACCATGGTCAAAGCCCAGGAAAACGTGGCCCAGCGGCTGGAATTCCGGCTACGGCGACGGGAAGCCGTCGAGCCTGACGGGCTCCGCGAGGCAATCCACCAGCAGCTTCTCGGTATCCCCATCGAGGAATCCGCGACCGGCACGATGCTACGGGTCAGCCTCCCGACCGGGCGCACCCTCGACGTGGTGCTGTCGGCGGTGTCAACGCCGGGTCAGGTGACGGCGAACACGTCCATCGAGCTCGAGAACACAGCCGAACTTCCGGCCGGGACGGTGCCCCAGGTGCCAAGCGCGATCAGCGACGAACTGCAGCACTACCTCTCCGCCGCCTACGTCGCCTCCGCGCAGGACACGGAAGGCATTCTGAAGGCCGAACAGCGATTGGCCCGGCTGCACGGCATACCGGCGAACGACGTGGTCGGCGACATCGTCACGCGGCTGCGCGACGACGACTGGTTCCATTCCTGGGCGGCCAACCACCACGGTAGGTCGACTTTGGACGTGCTGCGGGCGGTGCAGGAAAGCACGTCGCTGATCCTGCTGCACGGCGACCCGGGCACCGGCAAGTCGGCGCTGATGCATGCCGTAGCGCCTGTGTGCGCCCGTGTGCTCGGGCAGGACACGCTGTTCGTGCAGCTCAACGAACGGCTGCGCGGACAGGGCATTCAAGGCCGGGCCGGCAGCGAGCTGATCGAGGTCATCGAGACCATCTACCAGGCCGCCGCGCGGCACTCGCTGCCGACCGTCGTGTTCCTGGACGAAGCCGATGCGGTGGCGAGCTCCCGCGGAAGCTCGGACACCGGTTCGGGCGCACAGGAAAACCTCGCGATCGTGGACGGCTTGATCGTCGCGCTCGACCGGGCCAGCGGGCGATCCGGTGCCCGGCTGGTCTTCGTGATGGCCACCAACCTGCCGGACCGGATCGATCCGGCGGTGCTGCGCCGCGCCACGGTCTACCCGTTCGAGCGACCGTCTGCCGACGCCCAGCTCCACATCCTCACCGACCTGCTGGGTGACATCTTCCCGGACAAGGACCTGCGGCGGGTGCATAAGGCTTTCAGCAGGCCGGAGCATTCGCTGACCGCCGCCGACATCGTCAACCAGGTGGTCACCCGGGCTGTGCGGGAAGCCGTGGCGCAGAACCAGCCGGTGCGGCTGGACCGGCTGGTTCAGCTGGCCGAGCTGGCCGTCGCCGGCTCGCCGGTGGTCAGTGCGCGGATGCTGCCTTCCGCGGCACTAAAGCAACTACCGGCAGGCTCAAGGCGGTAACCGCCAGGACCACGATCAACGTGACCTCAATGGCGTGCACCGTGCCGGAACTTGGAAGAAGATAGAGGTCACCGCGGCCGAGCTGATGGCCGAGGACAGTTGCTGAATCGAGCTGAACGAGCCGCTGGCGCTGCCCGCTTCCTGCCCCTTGGCGTCGCAGAGGGCGACCACTGGGATTGTCGCGAAGCTCAGGTTGATGCCCACGCCGATCACGAAGAACGCCGGCGCGAGGGCCCACACGCCGATGTTCGTTCCGTACTGGACGACGAGGAGCATGACCCAGCCGCAGCCAATGAGGTCGATCGTCAGGCCGATGAAGATCAGGCGGTGGCCGAGTTTGGCGACCAGGCCGCCCATTGCGACGAGGCCCGCCGCGACCAGGCCCATGTGGTCCTGCAGGCGTCGCTGGGCCTGGGGTGACGCCGCCAGCAGGAGGACTTGGATGCGTATCAGCCCTTAGGAGTGCCAGCTCTTAACTGTTGGGTTGTGCATCCAGGCATCGACGTAGTTGATAATCTGGTCGCCCGTGCCGCTGTAGTCATCCACGAAAAGCAAAGTTCGGACCCTGTGCTGTCTCAGTTTTTCCACCGTGCGGTAATATGCGGCCCGGTTAAATCTAGGCTTTCTGCCGATTACGTCGCGGATTAGGTTGCCGACTAGGCCCTCACTGCCAGGAATCGGTGTGAAGGGATGATCTAGTGGCGGGAACCGGACGTCGGAATTCTGGCTTGGTAGTTCTCGCACTGGATAGACACCGACTGGTTCCTTGATCTCATCGATGACGGCCCCCAGGGCGTTCGACATCACTGTCCGGAAGTGCGACGTAGAGATCACCCTCAGATTGTCGATCAACAGTGTTGCAGCCCTGTGTTCATCGAGCCGGAAGTTTGCGAGCCATTGGATTCCTTGGCTCGTCTCACTCGGGCGTATGCTCACCGCCCCATCTTGGGCTAGGCGGGCCGGGGCTCCGGCGTTCTACGACGCCTGACGCGTCTACCGCCGCCGGAGCCGGGAAACCAAGCCCCGTTTCGGTTTCGGCACATGCCCGCCCTCGATCAACCAAGCCACAAACGCATCCGCATACGCCCCCGACCGCTCAGTATCCCGCTTCGGCCGCGAAGCATTGAACTCCGCGAACAGCGGGCCGAACCGCTCCCCGAGCTGCTCCGCCAGCTCGGGACGCTGGTAAGCCAGCACCCGCCCGTGCTTGCGCCGCAGCACCTGAGCCTCCACCCGCAACCGCGCGGTGTCGAAACCCGGAGGCACCGGCCCGTCGGCCAGCAACGCCCGGAGCAGCGCCGCCTGCTGGGCGGCCAGCTCCGCCCGGCTCACAACGTCACCGCCGCTCGCTGGGCCGCCAGCTCCGCCCGGCTCACCCCGTCACCGCCGCTCGCAGGGCCGCCAGCTCCGCGGCCAGCTCGTCGTCGGTGGGGTAGTCGTCGTCGCGTTCCAGCAGTACCCCCGGGGGATCCGTCCGGCGGCGGAGCTCGGCCAGCAGCGACAGGACCTCCGGCAGCACCGGGTGGGCGTGGGTGTCGTGGTAGACACCGTCACGCTCGATGCCGCCCGCCATGTGCACGTACGCCAGCCGCTCCCAGGGGATGCCGTCGAGGAACGCCACCGGGTCGGTGCCGATGTTGCGGGCGTTGGCGTACAGGTTCGCGACGTCGATGATCAGCAGGCAGTCCGTCCGCTCGGTCAGCTCGGTGAGGAACTGCTCCTCGGTCAGCTCCGCGGACGGCCAGTCCAGCACCGCGGCGATGTTCTCCAGCGCGAACGGGACGTCCACGATGGACTGGGCGAGCCGGACGTTGGCCACCAGCACGTCCAGCGCTTCGCGGGTGCGGGGGAGCGGCATCAGGTGACCCGAGTCGAGCCCGCCCGCGCGCACGAAGCACACGTGGTCGCTGACCAGCGGCGCGTCCACGGCCCGCGCGATCTCCGCGAGGTGCTGGACGCGCCCGGTGTCCAGGGGCTCGGCCCCGCCCAGGGACAGCGACACCGCGTGCGGCAGCACCGGCATTCCCCGCTTCCGCAGCGCTTTCAGGGTTTCCGGAAGGTGGTCGGCGTGCAGGTTCTCGGCGACCACCTCCACCCAGTCGACGCCGGGCAGGCGGGCGATGGACAGGTCCAGTTCGTGCCGCCAGCCGATCCCGATGCCGAGCTCACCCACCGCAGCCCCCTCCGCCGCACGAAGAGCCGCCGCCGCAGGACGAGCCGCTGCTGCACGAAGACCCGCTGCTGCACGACGAGCTCGAGCACGAGGACCCGCCCGACGAACCGCCGCCGCCGAACGAGCCCGCGGGCGGCATCAGCGCCGCACTCAGCTCTTCGTCCGGGTACATCGCCCAGCCGCCGAGGGCGACCGCGGCCACGGCGCCGCCGAGCAGCACGCCGCCCGCCAGCATCCCGGCCGGCACCGGGCCGCTCGCCGCTGCCCGCGCCTGCCCGAGCAGGCGGTGCCCCGCGGCCGACGGCTGCCGCGGCCCGGTCTTCGACCGCCGGACCGCGGCCACGATCGTCAGCACGGCCGCGACCAGCACCAGGAACACCAGGACCCCGACCGGCCGGCCGAGCGAGATGCCGTTGACCAGCCGCACGACGCCGACCACCAGCACGGCCAGCTGCAGCACGAGCCCGAACGTCCGGGACTGCCGCTTGGCGGCCGCCGACGCCAGCAGACCCCGCTGGTCGAGACCCTCTTCCAGCGCCCGCATCGCGGCCGACCGGCGGCCGTAGGCGCGCAGCGTCGCCGTCGTCTTCAGCTGCGCCGCGTCGAAGACCGCCTGCTCCAGCGGCTCGGACGGCCGCGCGCCGGCCTGGCTGACCTGCTTGTAGCTGTTGACGCGCAGCTGTCCACGCTCCACCAGCGCCGCGATCGCCGCGTCGACGGCCCGGTCGGGCCCGCCCGCGAGGAACGCGAGCTGGTAGACGGTCGGCGGCGGTCCCGGCTGGACGTTGTCCGCCCGCAACGCGCGGGCGGTGACGACCCCGGACACGATGAGCCGGAGCAGCAGCACCGCGCCGAGCAGTGCGATGTAGAGGACCACGAAATCCGGTCCGGAGATGCCCCACGGGTCGTCCATCGCCCGTCTCCCCTCACTGAGTTGCGGTTACCGTAGCTGTGAGACGCGGGTGCTCGCGTCGGCGTTTCAACCGCCGCACCCCCCGCCGCCACCGCCGCCGCAGGAGCTGCCGCCGCCACCGCAGGAGCTGCCGCCCCCTCCGCAGGAACTGCCGCCGTAGTAGCCGACGGCCGCCCCGCCGCCGGCCCCCGCGAACCGGGTGCGCGAACGGCGGTAGGCCCGCGTGGCCGAGTGGTCCGTGGCTCGGCTGACGGCCAGCCGGACGTTCTTGTCGGGGTGCGAGTCGAAGCCGCCCGCCGCGACCGCCCCGGCCGGTCCCGCGGTGAGGATGCCGGCGCGACGCGCTTCTTCGGCGGCTGCCCGGCCGGCCGCGGTGGTCTTGACCGGCGGCTCGTTCCGGGCCTTGACCGTCACGACGATCGCCACGACCACCCCGGCCGCGAGCAGGCCGAGCAGGTAGCCCACTGGATGCCCGGTGCTCGAACCGGCGATCAGCCGGACCACGCCGAGGACCACCAGCAGCCAGTACGCCACCGCGGCGCTCACCCGGGCCGAACGCACCTTCCGCGTGTCGGCGAGCAAGCCCCGGCCGGTAAGCGCGGCCTCCAGCTCCAGCGTCGCCGGGTGGTCGGCGACCGTCGCCCGCACCTGGTCGATCGAGCTGCCGTGCTTGCCGATCTTCAGCAGCGCTGCGCGGCCGAGGTCGTCGGACGCCGAGCCCTTGACGCGCGAAAGCCTGCCGGCGCCGTCGAGCCGGACGGCCTGCTGGTCCAGCAGGCGCGCGACGACGAACTCGCCGGCGCGCGGGCGCCCGCCGGTCAGCAGGGCGAGTTCTTCGGCCCGGTCCGGCGCGCCGCCCGCGCGGCCACGCAGCAGCAGCTTGACGCGCACCGCGGCGTAGAGCGCGGGTACGAGCAGCAGGCCCAGGTAGAGGCCCGTGAACAGCGGTCCGGGAATGCCCCAGGTGTCGGTCATGACGCCGCCCTCCCTCGTCCGTGTGCGGAGACTACGTCCGAGGAAGGGCGGCGGTTGTCGGCTTGAGGAGGATTTAGGCTGGCGGTCCTACGACTGGGGCACCAGCTTCAGCGAAATCGAGTTGATGCAGTAGCGCTGGTCGGTCGGGGTCGCGTAACCCTCGCCTTCGAAGACGTGCCCGAGGTGGCTGTGGCAGGAGCCGCAGAGCACCTCGATCCGCTTCATGCCCATGGTCCGGTCTTCGCGCAGCAGCACGGCGTCGGAGTCCGCCGGGTCGAAGAAGGACGGCCAGCCGCAGTGGCTCTCGAACTTCGTGTCGCTGCGGAACAGCTCGGCACCGCAGGCGCGGCACTGGTAGCTGCCGGTCGTCTTCGTGTCGGTGTATTCGCCGGTGAACGGCCGTTCGGTGCCGGCCTGGCGGAGCACGGCGTACTCCTCCGGGCTCAGCTCTTCCCGCCATTCCTGCTCGGACTTCACGACGCGTGGGGTGGCGCCGACAACGGGTTTCATACCTTTCACCCGGTCCACGTTACGCCGCGAGCCACGCCAGGGCGTGCACGACGATGTCCCATGCGGCGACTATCACGCCGAGCACGATGAGCACGACGATGAAGGCCGACACCCAGTAGCGCAGGCCGCCGAGGCGGTTGCTGGAGTCGGCGAAGTCGGCCACGCCGTCCAGCGCGGCTTCGATCGTGTAGTTGGGACCGGAGCGCTCGATCCGGTCGAGGTGCTCGGCGAACGCGAGCGCCTCCGGGTCGTACGGATCCAGGCCGACCAGGTCCTCGTGGAAGCGAGGATTCTGGCCCGGCAGCGAAGCTCCGTTGTCGGCCATGCGTCCACGGTAGGCCATCCGCGCCCGTCAGCCCACCAGCGGCGCGTTAAGTCTCGGAGGCGGGACGCGCCCGGCGCCCGTCAGGTCTGGGGGAGCCGGGTCTCGCCGGCGATCTTCAGCTGACCGCCACCGGAGTCGACCACGCGGACGACGACCTGCTGGCTCGGGGCGTCCTTGAACTTCAGCGTGATCTGGATGTCGACCGATCCGTCGTTCTCGTTGGCGCGCTTGTAGGCGTTCGCGCCGTTGTAGCTGCTCGGCACCCGCTGCGCCCAGTAGGACGCGAACTGGCCCTGGTCGCCGTACAGCGCCTGGGCGTCCGGGGTCAGCAGAGCCCAGGCCGCGGCGGCGTTGCCGACGTTGCTGTAGAACTCGATGACCCGGTTCCCGGCGGGCTGCCACTCGACCTTGCCGTTCGAGGCGACCGGTTGCTGGGAAGGGCTGGTCGTCGGGCTGGGCGGAGGGGTGGATTCGACCGTCACCGGCGCCTTGGGCGTCGACTGGGCCGCTTGGGTGCCACCGCCGCCCCCACCGGAGTTCAGCACCAGGAAGACGATGACCGCGACCACGACGACCGCGGCGCCACCCCCGGCGAGCAGCGCGTACTTGCGCTTGTTGTCCGGCTTCGAGGTGTTCGACGAGTACTGCGGGGCCCTGGCCGTCGGCGCGGCCGCGGGCATCGGTCTCGGCGGGGTGTTCGGCGGCGCGGCCGGGGACCGCATCGGCATGAACGCCGCGGTCGGGCGCGGCGGGTTCGACGCCGCCTTGTTCGCCGGCACCGGCGTGCCGACCGGCGGCGACGGCGGCGCGGGCTGGTCGGTGCGCTGCCACGGCGGGCGCTCGCCGCTCTCGGCGGGTGCGGCGGGCTTGCGGCCCGAGTTGCCGGAGAGCAGCGGCGGGGACGCCGACATGCCGCCGGGCTCGGTGCGGGCCAGCGCGGCCAGCCGCTCGCGGGCTTCGGCCATGCTCGGCCGCTCGCCCGGCTCGCTGCGCAGCAGGCTCATCAGCAGCGCGGTGGCCGCGCCCGCCTGCACCGGCGGGTTGATCTGGCCGTTCGCCGCCGCGTACAGCAGCGCGAGCTGGTTGGTGGTGTTGCCGTACGGCGTGGTGCCCTCGATCGCTTGGTAGAGGGTCGCGCCGAGGGCGAAGACGTCGGAGCTGGGCACCGGGTCGGCGCCGCGGGCCAGCTCGGGCGCCAGGTAGGCGGGGGTGCCGCCGATCAGGCCGGTGGCCGTCAGCGTCATGTCGCCGGCCGCGCGCGAGATGCCGAAGTCGGTGATCTTTGCGGTGCCGGTCTCGTCGATGAGGATGTTGCCGGGCTTGACGTCGCGGTGGACGATCCCGGCCCGGTGCGCGGCGACCAGCGCGGAGGCCACCTGCTCGCCGATGCGGGCGATCCGGCCGAGCGGGAGCGTGCCCTGCTCGGAGAGGATCGTGGAGAGGCTGGGCCCGTTCAGGTACTCCATCACCAGGCACGGGTCGCCGTTGTGCTCGGCGATGTCGAACACCACGATGGCGTTCGGGTGCTGGAACCGGGCCGCGTTCTTCGCCTCGCGCATCGCGCGCTGGCGCATGTTGTCGCGTTCGGTCTCGGAGACGCCCGGCTGGGGGAGGATCTGCTTGATCGCGACGTCGCGCTCGAGGCGCACGTCAGTGGCGCGCCACACGACTCCCATGGCACCGCTACCAATGTGCTCGACGAGGCGGTAGTGCCCCGCGATCAGCTGACCGGTGTCGATGGCGACTGCTCCTGACGAAATTCCCGGTGATGGTGACCCTGCTCAGCGCGTTTCCGGTTCGCGCACCCGATCGAGTGTAGCGGTCGGCCTCGTGCTGTTCGCGTCAGCCAGCCGGTCCGGCGGGCTCCGGTTCGGGCACCGGTGCCGCCGGGGTCCGTTTCCGCAAGACCCTGACCAGCCCGACCGCCCCGGCCAGCGCGAACGCGCCGTAGCAGGCGAGCAGCGCGGGCGGTGTGCCGCCGGTCAGCGCGTCGCCGAGGACGACCACGGCGACGGTGCCGGGCACGCTTCCGAGCAGCGTACCGGCCAGGTAGGGGGCCAGGCGGACGGACGACACGCCGCAGAGGTAGCTGAACGGCGCGAACGGCACCACCGGGATCAGCCGCAGCGAGGTGATCGCGAGGACGCCGCCGCCGGAGAGCCGGTCGTTGACCGTCCGGACGCCCGCCCGGTGCAGGTGCCGGGTGACGAGGTCGCGGCCGAGCAGCCGGGCCAGCCCGAAGGACAGGCCGGCCGCGATGGTCGTGGCGACCAGGCCGATGGCGATCCCCGCGGTGGTCCCGACCAGCAGGCCGGCGGCCAGGTTGAAGACGGTGCGCGGGATCGGCGCGACGGTGAGCAGCGAATACGCGACGAGCAACACGACCGGGGTGGCGGGTCCGGTGGCGGCGGCCCAGGCCCGCAGCTCGGCGGGGCCGGGGATCGGCAGCAGCACCACGGCCGCCGCGAAGAGGGCGGCCACGGCGAGCGCGACGATCAGCTTGGTGCGGCCGGACACCCGTTCGAGCCTACCGGCGGAGCTTGCTCGGGAAAGCTGCGGCACGTTCGCGGGGGCCGCGGAGCGCGATCGCCGCTAGGTTGGCCGCATGCCCAAGCACGGTGACCCGGTCGAGTACGAGGTGGGCGGGCGCACCGTCCGCGTCTCGAGCCCGGACAAGGTGTACTTCCCCCAGCGCGGCATCACCAAGCGGCAGGTCGTCGAGCACTACATCACCGTCGGCAGGCCGTTGCTGCGCGCGATCGGCGAGCGGCCGACCACGCTGAAGCGCTACGTCGACGGCGTCGAGGGCGAGTGGTTCTACGCCAAGCGCGTGCCCAAGGGCGCCCCGGACTGGCTCGAGACGGCCGAGATCACGTTCCCGTCGGGCCGCAAGGCGGCCGAGGTGTGCCCGACCGAGCCGGCGGTCTTCGCGTGGGCGGCCAACCTGGGCACGTTCGACTTCCACCCGTGGCCGGTCCGCCGCCCCGACGTGGACCACCCGGACGAGCTGCGCATCGACGTCGACCCGCCGGACCGCGCCGGGTTCGCCGACGCGGTCGAGGTGGCGCTGGTGGTCCGCGAGGTGCTGGCGGAGGCCGGGCTGACGGGCTACCCGAAGACGTCCGGCGGCCGCGGGGTGCACGTGCTGGTGCGGATCCGGCCGGAGTGGGACTTCGTC
The DNA here is from genome assembly GCF_040629235.1 of Amycolatopsis sp. NPDC005961. Lineage (NCBI taxonomy): Bacteria > Bacillati > Actinomycetota > Actinomycetes > Pseudonocardiales > Pseudonocardiaceae > Amycolatopsis > Amycolatopsis sp. NPDC005961. The sequence continues at coordinate 86,948 of NZ_JBEXVF010000023.1, forward strand.
CAGGTCCGCCACGCGGTGATCGCGCTGGGTCGCGAGGTCGAGCGGCGGATCCCGGACAAGGCGACGATCGCGTGGTGGAAGGAGGAGCGCGGCGGCCGGGTCTTCCTGGACTACAACCAGGCGGCGCGCGACCGGACGGTGGCGTCGAGCTGGTCGGTCCGCGGCACCCCGCGGGCGACGGTGTCGACACCGGTGACGTGGGACATGCTGCCGCGGGTCGACGCGGACGACTTCGACGTCCTGACGATCCCGGCCTTCCTGGAGGAGCACGGCGACCTGCACGCGGCGATGGACGCGGAGGCGTTCGGCCTGGAGAAGGCGCTCGAGTGGTACGAGCGCGACGGGCTGAGGGACATGCCGTACCCGCCGGACTACCCGAAGATGCCCGGGGAGCCCAAGCGGGTCCAGCCGAGCAAGGCGCGGCCGGAGGAGTGACGCGGGCTCACGGCTTCCGGCAGCTGACGGAGGTCACGCTCGCCTTGGGGGCGACCTTGGTGGTCCTGGTGCTCATGACCGTGCGGTCGACGCGGTAGGACGAGCCGCCCTGGGAGTAGGCGGTCTCGATCAGCTCGCCGGAGCTGTCGCCCGAGATGCTGTAGGTGATGTCGCACTCCCAGAGCAGGGTGCTCGCGCCGAGGAAGGTCAGCTTCGGTTCGACGACGACGTTGCACCCGGCCGAGCCGAAGCACTGCTTGGAGACGACGGCCAGGTCGACGGAGTAGTCCTTCGCCGTGGGCTCGGGAAGAGCGGGCTCGGTGGTGGTCGGCGCCGCGAGGGCCGGGATCGAGGGACTGGTGGTGGCGGGCGCGGCGGCGTCGCGAGGCCGGATCCCGCCGTCGGCGGAGATCCAGGTCCCGCCGGGTCCGACGCAGGGCGCTTCCTGGGACTTGTCCAGGCACGGGCTCGAAGACGCCTTGCCGAAGGCAAGCGCCAGCACGACACCGGCCGCGAGGGCGGGGATCACCAGCGCCGCGCCGAGCACCCACGGCCACTTCGGGCGCTTCGGCGGGGGAGCGGGCGGCGGGAAGTACGGCACCTCGGGGCCGGGCGGAAGGGGAACGGACATGGTCACCTCCGTGACTCTTGTGCCCGGGACTGACGCCGCGGCCGGGTCCGGTGTTACTCAGCGGCACCGGATTTCCCTCGATCGATACCGGATGTAATCGACACCACCGCCGTGCCGAGCGCCACTTCCCGAGCCGGAAGTCGTCAATGGCTTAATCGGAACTTCACGCCGGAAAACGCGGAGTGATCACCTCACTCCCCGCTGTCGCCTTTCGGGTCACAAATGTCGTACGGCCGCTTCGGTGGTCTCGACCATCGGCACGAACGGCGTAACGTGCGGTCCCGGAATGACGACACCCCGGAGACATGTCCAGGGGTGAGCTCGAGGGAGGCCCTCAGTGGACGACCTGATCGCTTTCCTCGCCGCGCGCGTGGGTGCGCGGCAGGCGATGATCATGCAGGCCGTCAACAAGGCCAAGGCCGGCGACGCGATGAACCGTGGTGAGACGAAGGTCGCCGTGGAGCAGAAGATCCGCGGGCTGACCGACCTGGACCTCGACGCGGTCAACCAGATGATCAACGAGATCGAGGCGACCCGGCGGATCCTGCTCGCGCACCGCACCACGGTGTCGGAGAAGGTGCCCGGGTTTCCGCTCTACGGCAGCGAATACTGGTGTGAGACCTGCCACGTGCCCGCCGACGAGGCCGGCTCCAACTGGTGCCTCACGCTGCGCCTGCTGGCCCTGCCCTACACCGACCACCCGGACTACAGCGAGCGCTGGCGTCCCTGACGGGAATCCCGTCCCGCGGCGCGCGTTGCACCCGGGGTGAGGATCTCCGTGCTCGACCGCTCGCCGGTGCGGCGTGACGGCGGGACCGCGCGGGCGCTGCGGGACACCGTCGCGTTCGCCGCGGACGTCGAACGGCTGGGCTACCACCGGTTCTGGGTCTCCGAGCACCACGGCGTGCCCGGGGTCGCCGGGTCCGCGCCGACCGTGCTGGCCGCCGCCGTGGCCGGGGCGACGAGCCGGATCCGGGTCGGTACCGGGGGCGTCATGCTGCCGAACCACCGGCCGCTGGTCGTCGCCGAGCAGTTCGGTGTCCTGGAAGCGCTGCACCCGGGCCGGATCGACATGGGACTGGGCCGGTCGGTCGGCTTCACCGCCGGCGTCCGCGAGGCGCTGGGCCACGGCAAGGAAGCCGCCGACGACTTCGGCGCGCAGGTCCGGGAGCTGCTCGGGTTCTTCACCGGCGCGCACGACCGTCCGGGTGTCCACGCCTACCCCGCCGAGGGCCTGCGCGTGCCGCCGTTCCTGCTGGCCACCGGGTCCGGTGCCGACCTCGCGGCGGAGCTCGGGCTGCCGCTGGTGATCGCGCCGGTCCGCGGTGAACGCGCACTGGTCGAAGCCGTGACGCGCTACCGCGACGGGTTCCGGCCCTCCGAATGGGCGCGGGAGCCGTACGTCGTGGTGTCGTCGGCGATCGCCGTCGCGGAGTCGGCGGCCGACGCGCGCCGCCTGCTCGTGTCGGAGGCCTGGGCGACGGTGTATTCGCGCTCCCACGGCGTCTTCCCGCCGCTGTCGCCGCCCGCGGAGGTCCTGGCCCTGCCGATGACCGACCGCGAGCGCAAGCGCCTCGAGGAGACCCTGGACGGCCAGATTTCGGGCACCCCGGCCGAAGTGGAAGACCGGCTGGGGACGCTCGTCGCGGCCGTGAGCGCCGACGAAGTCCTCGCGACGACCGCCGCCTACGACCAATCCGCGCGACTCGATTCTTTCGCCGCGCTAGCTGAACTCGCGGGGCTTCGCGTCCCCATTTCGTGAGTGGATCTCGAATTGTGGTGACACCACGTCGGAATATTACCGATGACTGTGCGCTATGGTTTTCCCGTGACTGCCGGGTCGGCCTCGAGCCGTGAGCAGACGGGGTACCCGGCTGTGCCGTGACCTCCGGGCGGCCCCGTGGGCCGCCGCCTCCCGCACGTCTTCCGTCATCGGAACGTGCGCGGGAAGGGAGGTGAATCGCATGTCCCAGTGGCAAGAGTTCGTCGCGGCCCACGCCGAAGGCGGGGTGCTCGACGGCGTCGTGGCCCGGGTGGTCCCGTTCGGCGCGTTCGTCGACGTCGACGGCCATCAGGGTCTCCTGGTGACCGACGCGGCCCCCGAGCCGGGCAGCCGGGTGACGGTCCGCATCGAGGCCATCGACGTGGAACGCCGCCGGTTCAGCCTGGTCCAGGCGTGACGTGAGCCGGGTGAGGCAGGGCGCCCTGCCTCACCCGAGCACGAACGGCAGCCGGGCGGCCAGCTCGCCCAGCGCCTCGCGCTCGGCGTCGGAAGGGGTGCGGCGGCCCGTCGCCACCAGCAGCACGTCCGGGTCCGAGAACGACGCCGGGAACGCCGTCCCCGCGATTTTCTCGACCATCTCCCGCGCTCGCGCCAAACCCTCGGGAGGCGGGGGCGCGACAGCGGGCAGGTCCAGGTGGTGCAGCGTCCACTCCAGCACGTACGCCGACAGGTAGTCGCCCGCCGTCAGGACCATCTCCTGCGTCGACACCCGCATCCCCGGGTCCGCCAGGTCGGCCGCGCGGCCCGCCGCCGCGCCCACGTCGTCGAGGTGGAACTTCAGCAGCGCCGGATCCTCGTACGCCGCCGCCAAGCGGACGATCAGCGCGTCCAGCGGGTCGTCGCCCGGCGGGGGAGTGGAGCCGACCGCCCAGTACGTCACCGCGTCGTGCGTGACCGGCGAGGACGCCGGGGTGACCAGCGTGATCAGGACGTCCTGCGCGTCGATCACCAGGTGGCACACCAGGTCCCGGACCAGCCACCCCCGGCAGCCCGACGGTTTCGCGAACTCCGCGTCGGGCAGGGAAGCGACCGCGGCGCGCAACGCCGCCCACGTGCGCGAGAAGAGGTCCACGCCGGCGAAGCTAGCAGGATCACAGCCTCAGCTGCAGCTGGGTGAGGATCCGCTGAGCCGGGTCGGCGAAGTCCACTTCGGACACTTCGGCCGCGCGCCGGACGCGGTAGCGGACCGTGTTGGGGTGGATGTTCAGGACCCGGGCCGCCGCCCGGACGTCGCCGAACGCGTCGAGCCACGCCAGGACGGCCGGGACGAGGATGCCGCCGTGCTCGGCGTCGTGCTCCACCAGCGCCGTCAGCCGCGGATCCCGGATGCGCGGCTCCGCACCCAGGAAGCCCAGCACCTCCGACAGCAGTACCTCGGCGTGGACGTCGGCCAGCGACGCGACGTCGGCCGGCCAGCGTCCGCGCGCCATCGCCGCCAGGACGCGGTCCGCGTCGCCCCGGGACGCCGCCGCGGCCGACAACCGCGGCACCACGCCACCGAGCGCCGCCCGGACCGGGACGTCCAGGTGCCGCCGCGCGGTGCCGACGATCTCCTTGGCCAGTGCCAGCACCGCCGCGTCCGAGTGCTCGGGCAGGTCCGGCAGCAGCGCGTAGACGCGGCCGCCGATCACGCTCACCAGCGCGCTGCGCCGGTAGGCCGCCGTGTGGACGGCGATCAGGTGGACCAGCTCGGCGCGCCGCAGCTGCCGGTTGTCCGAGCGGTCCAGGGAAAACGCCAGGACCTGCGCCGGCCGGGCCGGGTCCGCGCCGATGTCGTCGGCGACGGACTCCGCGTCCAGCCGCCCTTCCAGCAGGCTCGCGAGGAGGTCCTCCCGCAGCCGCAACTCGGGGCTGGGCAGCGTGCGGGCGCGGATCAGCCGCGGCGCGAGCGTGCGGCTCGCGCCGAGCAGGGCCGTCTCGGCGCGTTCGGTGAGCGGCTGAGCGCCTTCCTGGACCCAGATCGTGCCGAGCGGCTGCTTGCCGGCGTGGATGCCCGCCGCGATGCGCCGCCGGATGCCCAGCTCCGGGCGCTCGTCGATCCGCACGATGCCTTCGCCGGCGCGGAGCCGCTGGTAGACACCCCATTCACGCAACATCGCGAGGTAGCGTTCCGGGCCTTCGCGGCCGAGGATCGACAGCCGCCGCAGCTCGTCGACCTCGTCGCCCGCGCGGGAGTAGGCGAGCACGCGGTTGGCCGTGTCCTCGATGCTGACCAGGCCGCCGGTGAGCGTCGCGATCGTCTGGGCCAGGGCGAACAGGTCACCGAGCACCTCGCCGCTGGCCGCTTCGCCGCCCGCGCGCGCCGCCTCGACGACCCCGCGGGCCAGCGACTCCACCTGCTCCCAGCGCGCCTCCGCGCCGACCGTGAGCAGCGCGACGCCCGCGTCGGCGGCGACGTCGGCGCCCGTCGCGCCCTTGACGGCCACCGCGGCCGCCCCGCCGCGCCCGGCCGCCCGGATCGCGGGCGCCGCCGCCCGGCCGCGCGCGCCGATCACCAGCACGAGGTCGCCCGGGGACGCCTCCAGGGGGTCTTCGGGGTCGAGGATCACGACGTCGCCGACCGGGACGCCCAGCCCGTGCGGCGCCACGACCACCTCGACCAGCGGTTCGCCGAGGGTGGCCAGCACGTGCCGCAGCGACGTCACGGCAGCCTTGTTCGATCAGCCAAGCTCATACGAGCGATTTTAGCCGGTCGGACAACCCGCTCCGACGTGTCCGGAGTTACCGTTCGGGCATCCGGACGTAAAGCATGAGGAGCCGCCGTGGACGCCGTGACCCAGACCCCCGCCCCGAAGAACGAGCCGGTGCTGACGTACGCGCCGGGCAGCGCTGAGCGCGCGGAACTCGAGGGTGCGCTCAAGCGGCTGGGCCAGGCGGAACCCGTCGACCTCACGGTCACCGTCGGGGGCGAGCAGCGCCCCGGCGGCGGCGAGAAGATCGAGGTCGTCCAGCCGCACAACCACCGGCACGTGCTGGGCACCATCCACAGCGCCACCCAGCAGGACGCGACCGACGCCATCGCCGCCGCCGCGAAGGCCGCGCCCGAGTGGCGCGCGCTGTCCTACGACGACCGCGCGGCCATCCTGCTGCGCGCCGCCGACCTGCTGACCGGCCCGTGGCGCGCCACGCTCAACGCCGCCACCATGCTCGGCCAGTCCAAGACCGCGACCCAGGCCGAGATCGACGCCGCCTGCGAGCTCGCCGACTTCTGGCGCTTCAACGTCGAGTTCGGCCGCCGCGTCCTGACCGAGCAGCCGATCAGCTCCCCGGGCGTCTGGAACCGGCTGGAGCACCGCCCGCTCGAGGGCTTCGTCTACGCGATCACGCCGTTCAACTTCACCGCGATCGCCGGCAACCTGCCGACCGCGCCCGCGCTGATGGGCAACACCGTGCTGTGGAAGCCGTCGCCGACGCAGTCGTTCGCGGCGCACCTCACCATGCGGCTGCTCGAAGAGGCGGGCATGCCGCCGGGCGTCATCAACCTGCTGCCGGGTGACGGCAAGGCCGTCTCCGAGGTCGCCCTGACCCACCGCGACCTGGCCGGTATCCACTTCACCGGCTCGACCGCGACGTTCCAGCACCTCTGGGGCACGGTCGGCGCGAACATCGCCGGCTACCGCTCCTACCCGCGCCTGGTCGGCGAGACCGGCGGCAAGGACTTCGTGCTGGCGCACCCGTCGGCCGACGTCGACGTCCTGCGCACCGCCCTGGTCCGCGGCGCCTTCGAGTACCAGGGCCAGAAGTGCTCCGCGGCTTCGCGGGCCTACATCCCGCGCAGCGTCTGGAACCAGGTCAAGGACGGTCTCGTCGCCGAGACCGAGGCGCTGTCCTACGGCGACGTCACCGACCTGTCGCACTTCGGCGGCGCGGTGATCGACCGGCGCGCGTTCACCAAGCACGCGGAGCTGTTCGAGCGCGTCAAGAGCGACACCTCGGTGGAGGTCCTGACCGGCGGCACCGCCGACGACGAAGACGGCTTCTTCGTCCAGCCGACGATCCTCGTCTCGGACAACCCGAAGCACGAGATCTTCTCCACCGAGTACTTCGGCCCGATCCTCTCGGTGCACGTCTACGAAGACGGCGATTTCGACGCCGTGCTCAAGCTCGTCGACGAGACCGCCGCGTACGCGCTGACCGGCGCGATCATCGCCAACGACCGCACGGCCGTGGCGAAGGCGTCGGAGGCGCTGCGGTTCGCCGCGGGCAACTTCTACGTCAACGACAAGCCGACCGGTGCCGTCGTCGGCCAGCAGCCGTTCGGCGGCGCGCGGGCCTCGGGCACCAACGACAAGGCGGGGTCGATCTTCAACCTCCAGCGCTGGACCAGCCCGCGCTCGATCAAGGAGACCTTCGTCCCGCCGACCAGCGTCCGTTACCCCCACCAGGGCTGAGGGAGGACTCGTCATGCTGCGTGCCCCGTTGCTCGCCGCCGCCCGGTCGAAGGGCATCCGGCGGCTCGTCGAAGCGGTGCCCGCCACGCGATCCGTGGTGCGCCGGTTCGTCGCCGGGTCCGAGACCGCCGACGCCGTCCGCGTCGCCAGGGAACTGGCGGCGGACGGCCGGCGGATCACCCTCGACCACCTCGGCGAGGACACCACCGACGCCGCGCAGGCGGCGTCGACCGTGGCGGCCTACGAAGCCGTGCTGTCGGCGCTGGCCGCGGAAGGCCTGGCTTCGGGGGCGGATGTCTCGGTGAAGCTGTCGGCGGTCGGCCAGTTCCTGCCGTCGAACGGCGAGGACGTCGCGTTGGAGAACGCGCGGAAGATCTGCGCGGCGGCCGACGCGGTCGGCGCGACGGTGACGCTCGACATGGAGGACCACACCACCACGGACTCGACGCTGGGCATCCTGCGCGAGCTGCGCGGCGAGTACCCGTGGGTCGGCGCGGTGCTGCAGGCCTACCTGCGGCGCACCGAGCAGGACTGCCGGGAGCTGTCCGGGCCGGGTTCGCGCGTGCGGCTCTGCAAGGGCGCGTACGCCGAGCCGGAGACGGTGGCGTTCCAGGAGAAGTCCGAGGTGGACAAGTCCTACGTCCGCTGCCTGCGCGTCCTGATGGCGGGGGCCGGGTACCCGATGGTGGCCTCGCACGACCCGCGGATGATCGAGATCGCCGGGGCGCTGGCGATCGAAAACGGCCGCAAGGACGACGACCACGAGTTCCAGATGCTCTACGGCATCCGGCCGGAGGAGCAGGGCCGGATCGCGGCCGCGGGCTCGCGCATGCGCGTCTACGTGCCCTACGGCGACGAGTGGTACGGCTACTTCATGCGCCGGCTGGCCGAGCGCCCGGCGAACCTGGCGTTCTTCCTGCGCGGGCTCGCCACCCGCTCCTGAACATGACGAAGGCCGCCCCGCGGGGCGGCCTTCGTCATGTGGTGGTGGTCAGGCCTGCTCGGCCTCGGCTTCGGCGGCCTTGCGCTTGACCTCGTCCATGTCGACCTCGCGAGCCTGCTTGATGAGCTCTTCGAGGGCCGGCTCGGGCAGCGCGCCCGGCTGGGCGTAGATCAGCGTCTTGTCGCGGATGATGGCCAGCGTCGGGATGGAGCGGACGTCGAAGGCCGCGGCGAGCTGCTGCTGCGCTTCGGTGTCGACGCTCGCGAACACGAGGTCGTCGTGCTTCTCGGAGGCCTTTTCGTAGACCGGCGCGAACTGACGGCACGGGCCGCACCAGCTCGCCCAGAAGTCGATCAGGACGAACTCGTTGTCGCTTACCGTCTGGTCGAAGTTCTCGGCAGTCAGTTCAACGGTGCTCATGCCCAGGTCAACGACGCGGGGGCGGCGGGAATTCCCGGGCTCGGGGTAGCGTCTCCCCCGAGCAACCGTACGAGGAGGAACTCATGGCCGACGGCGAAATCCTGGGCCGGATCGACGAGCTGATCGCGGAGGAGCACGAGCTCCGGTCGCGCGCGGTCGGCGTCGGGCTGAGCGGTGGCGACAAGGATCGCCTCACGACGGTCGAGCAGCAGCTCGACCAGTGCTGGGACCTGCTCCGCCAGCGCCGCGCGAAAACGGAGTTCCACGAGAACCCGGACGAAGCCGCGGCCCGCCCGGTCTCCGAGGTGGAGTCCTACCGCCAGTGATTCAAGGGTCGACACGCGTGATTGCGGAGTCGACACGCGTGATTGGAGGGTCGACACGGCACTGACACCGTGTCGACCCTCCAATCACGGATGATGACCCTCTAATCACGCGTGCTGACCCTTCAATCACGGGGTCAGGCGGGGCAGAGGGTGCCGTCGGCGGGGACCTTGCCGTCGATCAGGAAGGCGCGGGCCGCGTCGGTGACGCAGGGGGACGAGCCCACCGCGCCGTGGCCCGCGCCCTGCCAGGTGATCGTCACCGCGGTCGGCATCTGGTCCGCCGCGCGCGTGCTGCCCACCTGGGGTGTCACCGGGTCGGCCGCGGTGGCCGTGACCAGGATCGGCGGTGCGCCGGTCGCGCCCGCCGGCGGCAGCGGCTCGGTCCGCACCGGCCACGGCCCGCACCAGGCCAGCTGCTGGGCGACGACCGCGCCGAACTGCGGGTACTTCGCCCGCATCCCGGCCGCGACCTGGTCTAGCTGGTCGGCCGAGAGCCGGGTCTGGCTGTCGTTGCAGTGGGTCGCGATCGTGACGTCGAGCCGCGACGGCTGGGCGCGCGAGTCGTGCAACGCCGGCGCGGCGAAGGCCGCCAGCGGCCGGATGTCCCCCGACCGCGCCGCCACGATCGCGTCGGCGAGCTCCGGCCACCGCGGGCGCTGCGCCAGTCCCGAGTAGACGGCGAACATCGCCACCCCCGGCCCGAACGCGACGCCGTCGTCGGTCAGCGGCGCGATGTTCTGCCGCAGCTGGCCGGCGAGCGCCGTCAGTGCCGTCTTCGGGTCGCCGAGAGCGCACTTGCGCGCGGCGCAGTCCGTGGCGAAGGCGTCCAGCGTGGACTGGGCGCCGGCGGCGACCGCGTCGAGGACCGCGGCGGTGTCCGGGCCCGGGTCGGGGACGCCGTCGAGCACCATCCGGCCGACCTGGCCGGGGAAGCGCACGGCGTACTGCGAAAGGACCTTCGAGCCGTCGCCGCGGCCGAGCGCGTTCAGCCGGTCCATGCCCAGCTGCTTGCGCAGCTCGTCGAGGTCGCCGGCGCTGCGCCAGCTGTCGAGCGCGGTCTGGGAGTCGTCCAGCTCGATCGCGCACTGCTGGCCGGCCTTGCGCGCGGCGTCCAGGACGTCCTGCAGGTCGCCTTCGGCCGGGTCCGCGTCGATCAGGTCGTGCCGGATGTCGTCGGGCACGCACTGGGCGGGGCCCGAGAGCCCGGTGCCTCGCCGGTCGAGGCCGATCAGCGAGAACTTCTCCAGGAACGCCGGCGGCAGCGTCGCGGCCAGCCGCGCGGCGTACACCGTGCCGGGATCGCCGCTGACGTCGTTGACGACGACCAGCGGCACCGGGCCGGTGCCGACCTTCAGCGCCAGCAGCCGCACGACCGAGCGCCGGGCCTCGCCGGGCGCGTCGAGCGGGGCGGTGACCCGGGCGCAGGTGAAGTGCAGCGTGTCCGGGACGCCGGGGGTGCCGATCCGCTGCCGGGTGTCGTCGTCGCAGTCGGCCCACCGCAGCGACGGCGACTGCGGTTCGCCCAGCGGCGGCAGGGGCACCGAGGGCGTGGCCGACGGCGAGGCGGACGTCGGCTTCCCGTCGTTCTCGACCAGTGCCGGGCGGACCGACGGCCCGGCGGCGCAGCCCGCGGCGGAGGCCAGGGCGAGCAGCGCGACCAGGACACGGGAACGGCGGCGCACGGGCGAGGTCCTCACGTAGATCACAGGCAGGGTGACGCCGAGCTTCGCACGCCCGGTGTGGGACGAGGGTTAGCGGGTCCGCACCACCTGGCCGCGGAACACGGCGTCGAGGTCGTAGCGGGCCGGTTCCTCCAGCTGCGTGTAGTCGCACGACGCGGGTTCGCGGTCGGGGCGCCACCGCTTGAACCGGGCGTTGTGCCGGAACCGCGACGGCATGCCGCCTTCGGTGTTCTCGTACGCGACCTCGACGACGCGCTCGGGCCGCAGCGGCACCCACTCGTGCTCGGTCGCCCGCCAGCGGGTGATGCCGCCGGGGATCCGCTGGGCCTCGCCGGTCGCGCGCCCGCCCCAGGGGTGGTCCTCGCCGTCGGTGACCAGCGGCGCCAGCTCCTCGGCGAGTTCGCGACGGCGTTCCTTGGGGAACGACCCGACGGTGCCGACGTGGTGCAGCACGCCCTTGTCGTCGTGGAGGCCGAGCAGGAACGAGCCGACCAGGTCGCCGGGGCCGCCGTCGACGTGCCAGCGCAGTCCGGCCAGGACGCAGTCCGCGGTGCGCAGGTGCTTGTACTTGTGCAGGACGCGCTTGCCCGGTGTGTACGGCTCGTCGAGGGGCTTGCCGATGACGCCGTCGAGGCCCGCGCCCTCGAACAGCTCGAACCAGTGCCGCGCGGTGGCGGGGTCGGTCGTGGCCGGGGTGAGTGCGAACCGGTCGCCGGCCAGCTCGACGAGCCGTTCGCGGCGGGCCGACGTCGGCTCGTCCAGGAGCGACTCGTCGTCGAGGGCGAGCAGGTCGAAGGCGACGAACTCGGCGGGCTGCTCGGCGGCCAGCAGCGTGATCCGGCTTTCGGCGGGGTGGATCCGCTCGGTGAGCGCGTCGAAGTCCAGCCGCCCGCCGCGCGCGACGACCAGCTCGCCGTCGAGCACGACCCGCGGCGGGAGCGTCTCCAGCAGCCGGGAGACGGCTTCCGGGAAGTACCGGTTCAGCGGCTTTTCCGCGCGGGACTGCAGGTACAGCTCGTCGCCGTCCTTGAAGACGATGCAGCGGAAGCCGTCCCACTTGGGCTCGAACAGCAGGCCCCCGGAGTCCGGGATGGCCTTCGCGGGCTTGGCGAGCATCGGCTTCAGCGGCGGCCGCAGCGGTAGGGGCATGCCCGCATTCTGCGGAAGGACGCCGCTCAGCGCACGCGTTTCGCCGCGGTCGTGTCGAGTTCCAAGCGGACCGCGGTGGGCAGGACGTCGAGGCCGAGCGACTCCCGCGCCCTGGTCAGGACGCGCGCGTCCAGGTCTTCCCAGACGCTCTTGAGGTCGGTTCCCTCGTGCAGCCACAGGGTGATGCGCAACGCGGGAGACGTCCGGGAGCCGACCGCGCGGACCCGGGCGCGGCTCACGCCGTCGAGCTGTTCGGCGTCGGCCTGGACCGCGCCGGAGATGGCGGCCGCGGTGACGACGAGCTCCGCGCCTTCGGTGCGGTCGAGGTCCACGTCGGGCCGCGGTTCCGGGCGCAGCGAACGCAGCGTCCCCCGCAGGCCGAACACGAACAGCAGGACGCCGAGCACGATCGCGGCGATCCGGGCGGGCGTGGCGTGCGCGCCGAGCCAGTCGAGCGCCATCGGGTCGAGCAGCGGACGGCGGCCGCGGAACTCGCCGAGCACGCCGAAGCCGACCACCAGGGCGAGCGCCCCGCCGGCCAGGGCCAGCAGCCCGACGAGGAACGTCAGCGTGCGCACGCCCGCGTAGGACCGGGTGAGCGCCTTCGCGGCGGCTGACTTGGTCATCGGCGGTCCTTGGGGGAGTCGACGACGACCGACACCTTCGGCCGTCGCACCAGCGGGACGTCGTCGAGCAGTGCGGAGACCGTTTCGAGCAGGCGCGGCCGCAGCTCGCCCTCGGTTTCGAGGGTGCTCTTCGCGCGGACGCGGACGCGGCGGGCGCTCGCGGTGACCGTCGCGCCGGCGACGTTGTCCTGCGCGCGCACGGCGAGCCCGACCAGCCGGGCCAGCGAGCGCGGTGACGTCGAGACGCTCACCTCGCCCGCCGGGTCGGTGAGCCGGATCGCGCGGCTCCCGGCGCCCAGCGCGCACAGCAGCAGGACCAGGCCGGCGGCGGCGACCACGCCCGCGCCGACGCGCACCGCGTAGGCGTCCCAGCCCAGCGACGCGAGTTCGGCCTGCCAGCGCGGCCACGGCACCACCAGCGGCCCCGAACCGGGGCGCCACCAGTGCCAGCCGACTTCGAGGGCGAGCAGCGCGCCGGCGGCCGCGAAGGCCAGGGCGAGCAGGGTGGACAGGAGGCGGACGAGCGGGCGCACGGCTACCGCACCCTCGGCGGCACGTCCGGCAGGAGCGCGGACACCGTCACGGCCAGGGTCCGCACGTGGTAGCCGGTGAGCAGCTCCACCTCTTCGGTCACCTTCTCGCGCACGACGCCGACGACGGTCCGCACCGGCGCCGGGTACTGCAGGGCGACGTCGAGCGCGAGGTCGACGTCGTTGTCGAGGCCGCCGACCTTCGCCTTGGTGCCCTTCTTGCCGGCGTGGGAGGTGCCGGGGACCTGGTCGGCGGCGTGCTGGGCGACCTTGCGCACCACGGCGTGCCCGACGGTGAGGGTGCCGCGCTCGGCCGGTTCGGCGAGCTCGCGCGGCACGTCCAGGACGCGGCTCACTTGTCGCGGCCCTTGCCGAAGAGCTCACCGAGGTCGAGTTCGCCGTCGAGGACCCGGCCGGCGACCAGGCCGATGATGCCGACGGCCAGGGTCACCAGGAACGCGGTGAACCCCTGGGTCGCGGCCAGGCCGAGGATCAGCCCGGCCAGTAGCCCGGTCTGCGTTGCGTTCACATGTCCTCCTTGGACGGTACGAAGGTGCGGTCACCGCACCCGGGGCGGCCGGCGGCGGAAGCGGGCCAGTACGGCGGCGATCCCGCGGCGCCGGGCGACGAAGCTCACCGGAGCGTCGTAGCGGGAGTCCACATCGGACTCCCGGGCGGCCGGCCCGCGCTCGCGGAAGCGGGCCAGCCCGGCCGCGAACTCCGCCGGGTCGCCGCCCACGTCCGGGTGGTGGGCACGCACGAACGCGCGGAAGGCCGCCCGGCCTTCCGCGTCGTCCGCGTCGCGCCCGCTCATTCCACCCGCGTCGATTCGGGTTCTTCCTCGCCGGGCAGGTGGATGTCGTTGACGGAGATGTTGACCTCGATCACCTCGAGGCCGGTGATCTGCTCGACCGCGGTGATCACGTTGCGCCGGATCGCGCGGGCGACGTCGGCGATGCGCGCGCCGTACTCCACGACGACGTCGAGGTCGATCGCCGTCTGCTTCTCGCCGACCTCCACGGCGACGCCGGCCGTTGTGACGGTGCCGGAACCGGGGATGCGTTCGCGCAGGGCACCGAGCGCGCGCGACACCCCGCCGCCGCCCAGGGCGTGCACGCCGGCGACCTCGCGGGTGGCCAGGCCGGCGACCTTCTGCACGACCACCGACGAGATGGTGGTGCGGCCGGCGGCGCCCTCCTCGTTGAGCGGGGTCACCGTGCCGGGGCTTTCGGTCCGTTGCGGGTGCATGCTTGCGGGCTCCTCTCGCGGCGGTCTCTCGCCCGTACGATGCCCGCGCACGGGCAAACCTCACGCAAGGTCCCCCGAACGGGGGAACGGTCAGCCGGGGTGGACGTCCACGACGTGCACGTTCACCGTCGCGGCGACGCCGAGCTGACGGGACAGCTCCGCGGTGATCCGCTGCCGCAGCGTCTCGGCCGCCGCGTCGGCGGCGACGCCGAACCGGACCGAGACCAGCACCTGCACGGCGTCGTCCTCGACCGCGACGGCCGAAACCCGCACCCCGTCGGGCGCCCGCTCGGCCGCGATCGCCGAGGCCAGCCGAGCGACGACGTTTTCGGTGACGCTCAGGCCGCCGGACTCGCCGGGCACGTCCACGGCCGTCCGGCGGCCGCGCGCGACGGCCCGCAGCACGCGTTCGACCAGCCCGGGCGGGGTCGGCACCCGGCGCCGGGCGGCCGCGCGCACGGCGTCCCAGCGCGGGTCCCGCTCGGGGTCCTGTGGCTCGGCCATCACCGCTCCCTCAACTCGGCGAGCAGCGCCACCCTGGCCCGGTGCAGCCGCGAGCGCAAGGCGCCGACGTTCACGTCGAGCACTTCGGCGACCTCTTCGTAGCTCAGGCCCTCCAGTTCGCGCAGCACCAGCGGCACCCGCTGGGACACCTCCAGCCTGCCGATCGCGCGCAGCACCGCGTCGACCTCTTCGGCCCGCACGACGCGGCCTTCCGGGCCCGGATCGGCCCCGGCGAGCAGCGCACTGTCCAGAGTGGACCGGCCGTCGGGTTCCGGCGCGTCGAGCGAGATCGTGGGCCGGCGGCGCCGCAGCAGCGCGAGCGCGCTGTTGGTGACCACGCGGTAGAGCCAGGTCGACACCGCGGACTCGTGCCGGAAGGAGGCCAGCGAGCGCCACGCGGCGAGCCAGGAGTCCTGCACGACGTCCTCGGCCTCGGCCGCGCTGCCGGTGATCCGCAGCGCGACGCGGTACATCCGCGGGGTGTGCTCCCGGACGAGCGCGCCGAACGCGGTTTCGTCGCCGGCCGCGGCCCGGGTGAGGAGATCGGCGTCGTCGTTCACCCGGCGTCCCGGCGGTAGCGCAGGAACGTGAAGCCGTCCTCGACCAGGATCGACGCGAGCGCGAGCCGGCGCGGGACGGCGACCGGCCCCGCGGCGATGCGGGCCGCCGGGCCCGCCACCAGCAGCGGCGCGACGGTCAGGCACAGCTGGTCGACGAGGTCGTCCGCGACGAGCCTGCCGAACAGCCGCGGCCCGCCCTCGCAGGCGACGCGGCGCAGCCCGCGCTCGGCGAGCAGCTCGAGCGCGCGCCGGACGTCGACGTCGTCCTCGCCCGCGCGCACGATCTCCGCCCCGGCGGCTTCGAGCGCTCCGGTGCCGGCGGTCCGGGTGGTCACCACGATCGGGGGTACGACGGTCTCGGTGAACAGCCGCGACGCCGGGTCGAGATCGGCCGTGCGCGTCACGACGGCGATCGGCGGGACGGTCTCGAAGCCGAGCCGCCGACGGCGTTCGAGACGCTTCGGGCCGGCGACGACGCCGCGGTAGTCCTCGGCTCGCGCGGTGCCGGCGCCGACCAGGATGACGTCGGCGAGATCGCGTCCGAGCAGGAAAACGCGCCGGTCGGCGGCGTGCGAGAGGCCCGCGGACGTCGTGTCGACCTCGACGGCGCCGTCGGCGGAGGAAACGAAGTTGACCTGCACCCACGGGCGGTCGACCGACGCCGGGTAGGCGTAGATCCCCTCGAGGTCCACCCCGGTCAGCTCGCCCGTCGAAGAGGGCCACACGCTCCGCACGGAACAATCCCAGCACGGGCGTGAAGTGCGTCTCGACCGGGGGACATCGCCGCCGGGCCGGGCTCGCCGCGCCGTTAGGCTCTGCGACCATGCCCGCGCACCTCACCGACCGCCGACCCGAGCTGTCCGCCGACGAGCTGATCGGGGCGCTGGTGCCGCCGCCGCGCTTCGGCGCCGTCCGGTTCGAGACCTACATCCCGAACCCGGACGAGCCGAGCCAGGCCGCCGCGGTCGAGGCGTGCTCGGCGTTCGCCGCCAAGGTCGGCGCGCCCAAGGAGAAGAAGCGGTTCAGGCTCTTCGGCGGCGCTGGAGGGTCTTCGGAGCCCGCCGGCCCGATGGGCCTCTACCTCGACGGCGGCTTCGGCGTCGGCAAGACCCACCTGCTCGCCTCGACGTGGCACGCGGCGCCGTCGCCCAAGGCGTACGGCACCTTCGTCGAGCTGACCCACCTGGTCGGCGCGCTGGGCTTCGCCGAGGCCGTCCGGCGGCTTTCGGAGCACCGGATCCTCGCCATCGACGAGTTCGAGCTGGACGACCCGGGCGACACCACGCTGGTCACGCGGCTGCTGCAGGAGCTGATGGACGCCGGCGTGTACGTCGCGGCGACGTCGAACACGCTGCCGGAGAAGCTCGGCGAGGGCCGGTTCGCCGCCGAGGACTTCCTGCGCGAGATCCAGACGCTGTCGGCCCGGTTCGGCGTAGCTCGCGTCGACGGGCCGGACTATCGCCACCGCGGCCTGCCGGACGCGCCGCCGCCGGTCTCGCCCGAGGCGCTCGAGGAGTCCGTCGCCGCGCACGAAGGGTCCACTGTGGACGACTTCGACGCGCTGTGCGAGCACCTGGGTTCGCTGCACCCCTCCCGCTACGGGCGGCTCCTGGACGGCGTCACCCGCGTGCACCTGCGGGACATCCACCCGGCGCCGGACCAGAACGTCGCGCTGCGGCTGGTCGCGTTCGCCGACCGGCTCTACGACCGGGCCATCCCGGTCGTCGTCTCCGGCGAGCCGCTGCCGGCGCTGTTCACCGAGGAGATGATCGACGGCGGGTACCGCAAGAAGTACCTGCGCGCGGTCAGCCGGTTGACGGCGCTGGCACGCGACGCGGCACCGACCACGTGAGCAGCACGACGGCGACCGCGAACAGCGTCCCGCCGACGACGTCCGTGAGGTAGTGGTAGCCCATCCCGACCAGCCCGGCCGCGGCGACGAGCAGCGCCAGCGCGCTCAGCACGACGACGTACGCCTTGCGCGTGACGAGGACGAGCACGGTCAGCACCGCGACCAGGCTCACCGTGTGGCCGCTCGGGTAGACCAGGGTGTCGTTCTTCCACCGGTCGTACAGCGGCTTGAGCAGGAAGGCGTTCAGCAGGACCGCCAGCAGCGGCGCGCCGAGCGCGAGCGCGGCGTCGGTTCGCCGCCCCGCGCGCAGGCACAGGACGACGGCGAGCACGCCGAGGGCGATCACGACGGCGGGCTCCGTCGGCAGGACCAGCGCCCGTAGCACGCCGGGGCTCAGGTGCGCGGTCCAGCCGGCGACGGTCGCGTCCACGGCGCCGGGCGTGCTCCCGCCGGCGAATGGGAGCCCCAGCAGCACCGCCAGCAGGCCGCAGACCGCGGCCGGCACCCACATCGTCCTCACTCGCGAGAGGGTAGCTGTGACTCCGTGATGCACCCGTCTGCCACGATGCGGGGATGCACATCACGGTGGCGGGGGCCGGGATCATCGGCCTGAGCTGCGCGTACCGGCTGGCCGGTGCGGGACACGACGTCACGGTCGTCGCGGCGGCCCCGCCGGGGGAGACGACGTCGGCGGTCGCGGGCGGGGTGCTGTACCCGCCGGTGCGCCTGCCGGACAAGCGGATCGTGCGCTGGACGGCCGAGACCCTGGCGGTGCTGCGCGAGCAGGAGGCGCCGGGCGTGCGCTTCCGCCGCGGCCACGTCCTGCTGGCGCCGGGGGAGCCCGCGCCGCAGTGGCTGCCGGCGATGATCGACCCGGTCCGCGACGGCGGCCACCTGGTGTTCACGACGGCCCTGGTCGACACGCCGGTGTACCTGGAGTGGCTCCTCGCGCGGGTGGTTTCTCTGGGCGTGCGCGTCGAGCACCGGACGTTGGCTTCGCTGTCGGGCCTGGGCCCGGTGGTCAACGCGACGGGTCCGGGCGCGGGGGTCTTGGCGGGCGACGGCTCGCTGGTCCCGATCGGCGGCCAGGTCGTGCACCTGGCCGACCCGGGCCTGACGGAGTTCGTGGTCGACGAGACGAGCCCGGGCGCCACGTACGTGATCCCGCACGGCGGCCACGTGGTCTGCGGCGGTACGGAAGAGCCCGGCCGCGCCGGCACGGAGCCGAACCCGGTCGTGACGGCGGACATCGTGCGCCGCTGCCGCGAGCTGGTCCCGGCGTTGGCGGGGGCGGAGGTCCTGCGGTCGCTGGTGGGCCTGCGCCCGTTCCGCCCGGTGGTGCGGCTGGAGCGGAAGGGCGACATCGTCCACTGCTACGGCCACGGCGGCTCGGGGATCACGCTGGCGTGGGGCTGCGCGGCGGACGTCGCGGCTCTGGTGGCGTCCTAGGTCGCCGAAAAGGCGGCGTGGTCGGCCTCGGTCAGGTCGGCGTACCGCACGGCGTACGCGCCCATCGCTTCGTCCAATTCGGAGTCTTCGGCGAAGTAGCCCGCCAGGAGCTTCGGGTGCAGGGACCGCGTGTGGGCGCGGGCGAGCAGCGCGCCGGCCAGGCGGCCGTAGTCGTCGAGGTGGTCCTTCTCCAGCTCCGACGGGTCGATGTCGCCCTTGAGGTTGCGGAACTGGCGGACGATGTACGGGACGCCGTCGATCGTGGTCCAGCCGAGCAGGACGTCGGTCTCGGCCTGCACCAGCCGCGCGCCGTCGACGATCCGCTGTCCTTCGTGCTCCGCGGCCGGCAGGTCGAGGTACGGCGCGAGCGCGGGCTTCTGCGCCTGTTTCACCTGCAGCACCAGGTCTTCGTCGTCGTTGCCGTGCAGCAGGGCGACGTAGCTGCGCAAGCCCACGCTGCCGGAGCCGACGACGCGGAAGGCGACGTCGGCGATCCGGTACCGCGCGATCAGCGTCCGCCGCGACTCGCGCAGGGTGTCCACATAGGACACCAGTCCGGCGGCGACGGCTTCGGCGGTCCGCTCGTCGACGTGCGTCAGCACCGGCGGGTCCTCGACGAACCGGTGGCGCGCCAGGCCGGTCTCGTGGTCGTCGACCCGCTCGGTCCACTTCGCGGCGACCTTCGCGCTGTCGTTCTTGCGGGCCTTCTCGGCGGCGTCGGCGAAGTCGTCGATCAGCTCGTCCGCGCGGGCCTTGGACAGCACCGAGGAGTCCGGCAGGGCGTTCCAGCTGCGCAGGAACGGCAGGTCGGCGAGCGCGCGGATGGTGCGGCGGTAGGACTTCACGGCGTCTTCGGCGGCCTCGCGGCAGCCGGACTCCCCGATGCCGCCCTCGCGGCCGGCGAGCACGAGGCTGGCCGCGAGCCGCTTGAGGTCCCACTCCCACGGGCCCGGGACGGTCTCGTCGAAGTCGTTGATGTCCATCACGATCTTGCCTTCGGGGGTGTCGTAGAGCCCGAAGTTGGCGGCGTGGGCGTCGCCGCAGAGCTGAGCGGTGAGCCCGGAGTCCGGTGTGCCCGCGAGGTCGGCGCCCATCAGCCCGGCGGCGCCGCGGAAGAAGGTGAACGGTGACGCGAGCATGCGTTCCCGGCGGAGTTCGACCAGCTCGGGGAGGCGTCCGGCGTTGCTGGCGTCGAAGTACTGCTTCGCGCTCGGCCGGTCCTTCGCGGCGGTTTCGTGGTCGTGCACGGCGGCGGGTGTCTTTTCGCGGAGCCGCTTCCCCTGCTCGTAGAGTTCGGCCGGCGTCACGCTTTCGGTGCCGACGAGCGGCCGCTCCACCCATTCCCCTGATCCCATACCGGGCACAACGTCCGAAGGGGACGATCTGCTCCCGAGCCGCCAGGTGTCACCCGGCCGCGGTCATGACCCGGCGGCGGTGGACCGCGGATGCGCCGGACTCCGATGCGCTTGGCCGCGGGGAAGGCCGGGCGGGGGCCGCGCATGCCGCGGCGGGGTGCGCGCCTGGGCTCGGGGGGTGTTGTGGACTGCCGCCGCCTGCGGGAGGTGGACCCGCCGGGCCGCGCAAAGCCGCGCCGGGTGTTTGCCTGGGTCGGAGGCTGCGCTGCGGAGTGCGCCCGCGGGAGGCTCCGCCGCGGCGGCGTGCTCGCCTGGGCTCGGGGATGCGCCACCGGGCCGGGGCCGTGCTCGCCTGGGCCGGGGCTGCGAGCTGCGCCGGGGTCCTTGCCTGGGCCGGAGCCGAGCAAGCTGTGCCGGGTGCTCGCCTGGGCCGGGGTCTGCCGCTGCCCGGGGGAGGCGGCTCCGCCAGGCCGGGCCGAGCATGCCTCGCCGGGACGACCGGGTCTGCGCTGCGGACTGCCGGCGCCCGCGGGCCGGTCCGGGCTTGGACCACCGGCAGCGCGCACCAGGGCAGCGCACACCGGCGCTGCGGTGTGCTCCGGATGCCGCCGGGGCGGGAGGCTCACCCGGCGGCATCCGGTGGTTCAGGGGCGGATGACCTCGGCGATCGCGTCGATGCCGTGGTCCAGCTCCTCGCGGGTGATCACCAGCGGCGGCGCCACCCGCAGCGTGCGCTCGTGCGTCTCCTTGCACAGCACACCTCGGCCGGCCAGTGCCTCGGACGCCTCGCGCCCGGACGGTCCGCCAGGGGCGATGTCGATGCCCGCCCAGAGGCCGCGGCCGCGGACTTCGGACAGTCCCGACCCGATCAGCGAACCCAGCCGCGTCTGCAGGTGGGCGCCCAGCTCCGTGGACCGCTGCTGGAACTCGCCGGTGGCCAGCAGGCGGACGACCGCGCGCCCGACCGCGCAGGCCAGGGGGTTGCCGCCGAACGTCGAGCCGTGCTCGCCCGGCTTCAGCACGCCCAGCACGTCGCGGCGGCCGACCACCGCGGACACCGGCATGATGCCGCCGCCGAGGGCCTTGCCCAGCGTGTACACGTCCGCGCGGACGCCTTCGTGGTCGAGTGCCAGCACCGTGCCGGTGCGGGCCAGCCCGGACTGGATCTCGTCGGCGATCAGCAGCACGCCGTGCTCGTCGCAGGCCGCGCGGACGTCGGCGAAGTAGCCCTCCGGCGGCACGATGACGCCGGCCTCGCCCTGCACCGGCTCCAGCAGCACCGCGGCGGTGCGCGGGGTGATCGCGTCGCGCAGCGCGGCCGCGTCGCCGTACTTCACCGTGACGAAGCCCGGCGTGAACGGGCCGAAGTCGGCGCGCGCGGTCTCGTCGGTCGAGAACGACACGATCGTGGTGGTCCGGCCGTGGAAGTTCGAGCCGGCGACGATGATCTCGGCCGTGCCGTCCGGTACGCCCTTGACGCGGTGCGCCCACTTGCGGGCGATCTTGACGGCCGACTCGACGGCCTCGGCGCCGGAGTTCATCGGCAGCACCAGCTCGGTGCCGGTCAGCTCGGCCAGCTCGCGGCAGAACAGGCCCAGCTGGTCGTGGTGGAACGCCCGCGACGTCAGCGTGACGCGGCCGAGCTGCTCGACCGCGGCGGCGATCAGGTCGGGGTGGCGGTGGCCGAAGTTCAGGGCCGAGTAGCCGGAGAGGAAGTCGAGGTAGGACCGGCCTTCGACGTCGGTGACGGAAGCACCGGCGGCTTCGGTGATCACGACGGGCAGCGGGTGGTAGTTGTGCGTGCTCCACCGCTCGTCGAGCTCGATGAAGCTCGCGGCGGTGGGGGCGGCGGTCTCCCGGCCGACGAACGTCGTCATGTGTTCAGGTTAGAGGCAGAACACGCAGAGTTCAGCCGGGAATCATTGCTTTCACCCGTTGTTCGTTGCGCAATCCACCCGTCACACCCACGAAACACTGCGTGCCGGTTGACGAGCGTATCGGTAAGTCGTAGCTTACCGTTCGTGGCGACTTACGGAAGCGACCAGCTGGCCGCGCTGGCCGACCCGTCGCGGCGCGCGATCGTCGAAGCGCTCCGCGCCGGGCCCCGCGCGGTCGGCGAGCTGGCCGCGGACCTGCCGATCAGCCGCCCGGCCGTCTCCCAGCACCTCAAGGTGCTCAAGGAAGCCGGCCTGGTCGCGGACCGGGCCGAGGGCACGAAGCGGCTCTACCGCCTCGAGCCCAACGGCATCGCCGCGGTGCGCGCCTACCTCGACCGGATGTGGTCGGACGCGCTGCGCTCGTTCGCCGAGTACGCCGAGTACGCCGAATCCACCGAACCCACCGAAGAGGAGCAGTCATGACCCTGGAGCCGATCCGCAAGACGATCACCGTCGCCTGCTCGCGCGAGCACGCGTTCAAGACCTACACCGAGGCCTTCGACAGCTGGTGGCCGCGCGAGCACCACATCGGAGAGGGCGATCTGGCCGAGGCCGTCCTGGAGCCCAAGGAGGGCGGGCGCTGGTACGAGAAGACCGTGGACGGCGCCGAGTGCCAGTGGGGCGAGGTGCTCGTCTGGGAGCCACCCGCCCGGGTGGTCCTGTCGTGGCGGATCGACGGCGACTGGAAGGTGGACCCGGATCCCGCGCACGCCAGCGAGATCGACGTCCGGTTCATCGAGGAAGGACCCCGCAGCACGCGCGTCGAGCTGGAGCACCGGAACTTCGAGCGGCACGGGGAAACCGCGGAGAAGGTCCGCGACGGCGTCTCCAGCGACGGCGGACACGGCGGGCTGCTGAAATTGTTCGCCGAGAAAGCCGCCGCCTGAGCGGGTAGCTTCGCGGGATGGCGAAGAAGGACGAAGGAAGCCGGGTCCGGGACGCGCTGCGCGTCGGCGCGGAGCTGCCGGACCCGGGCTCCACCCCGGTGGGGCCCGGCAAGAAGGCCAAGGCGCTCGCCAAGTTCGAAGGCGCCGGCGAGCGGCTGTCCGGGCTGCAGGAGGCGCTCTACGCCGAGGGCGTCGGCGGCGGACGGCGCAGCGTCCTGCTCGTGCTGCAGGGCATGGACACCTCGGGCAAGGGCGGCACTGTCTCGCACGTGCTCGGCCTGGTGAACCCGATGGGTGTGCACTACGCCGCGTTCAAGAAGCCCACCGCGGCCGAGCGGCGCCACCACTACCTGTGGCGGATCCGCAAGCAGCTGCCCACGCCCGGCCAGATCGGCGTCTTCGACCGCTCGCACTACGAGGACATCCTGGTCCCGCGCGTGACCGGGCTGCTGACCGCGGCCGAGCGCCGCCGCCGCTACGGCGAGATCAACGCCTTCGAGCAGGAGCTGACGGACACGGGCACGACCGTCGTCAAGGTCTTCCTGCACATCTCGCCGGAGGAGCAGCTCAGGCGGCTGAAGGCCCGGCTGGAGACACCCGAGAAGCGCTGGAAGTACAACCCGGGCGACCTCGAAGCCCGCTCGCACTGGCCGGCCTACCAGGAGGCCTACGCCGACATCTTCAAGAAGACGTCGACCGCCCACGCCCCCTGGTACGTCGTGCCCGCCGACCACAAGTGGTACCGGAACTGGGCGGTCGCCGAACTGCTGATCGAGACCCTCACGGAGCTGAAGCCGGAGTTCCCGGAGCCGGACTACGACGTCGCCGAAGAGCTGGCGAAGCTGAAGGGTGTTGGCGTCCCGTCGTGACCGTCTGAAAGAGTGCGGACGTGACCGATGTCGACGACCTCCCGTTCCTCCGCAAGCAGGCCCGGACCCAGCGCTTCACCCTCGGCGCGCCCAAGGAGTTCCGGGTCGCCCCGGACGCCTCGCGCGTGCTGTTCCTGCGCGCGGAGTCGGGCACCGACCCCCGGCACAGCCTCTGGTCGGCCGATCTCGCGACCGGCGCCGAGACGAAGCTCGTCGACGCCGTCGAGCTGCTGCCCGGTGAAGAGCAGCTGCCGGCCGAGGAGCGGGCGCGCCGCGAACGCGCCCGCGAGGCCGGCGGCGGCGTCGTCCACTACAGCGTCGACGCCGGCTTCACGGTCGCCGCGTTCTCACTCTCGGGCAAGCTCTACACCCTCGATCTTGCGTCCGGCGAGGTGACGCTGCGCGTCGACGGCTCGGTGATCGACCCGCGCCCGAACCCGGCCGGCACGCACGTCGCGTACGTGCAGGACCGGCGGCTGCACGTCCTGGAGCTGGCGACCGGCGACGACCGCGTGCTCGTCGAGGAGGACGGCGAAGACATCGCCTGGGGGCTCGCCGAGTTCATCGCCGCCGAGGAGATGGACCGCACCCGCGGCTACTGGTGGGCCCCGGACGGCCGCAGCGTCCTGGCCGAGCGCTCCGACCGCGGCCCGGTGCCGCGCTGGACCATCGCCGACCCGGCCAACCCGCAGAACCCCGCGAACGTCGTCGCCTACCCGGCCGCGGGCACCACGAACGCGCTCGTGTCTTTGGCCGTGCTCGGCCTGGACGGGTCCCGCGTGGACGTCGCGCCCGGCGAGTGGGAGTACCTGGCCTCGGTGCACTGGTCGGCGGGCGGCGCGCCGCTGCTGGCCGTGGAGCCGCGCGACCAGAAGCGGATGGACGTCCTCGCCCTCGACGTCACCGACGGCTCGACGTCGGTCGTGCACACCGCGTCCGACCAGCACTGGATCGACATCGTCGGCGGCGTCCCGGCGTGGACGCCCGACGGCCGCCTGGTCACCGAGGGCATGGTCGACGGCGACCACCGGCTCTTCGTCGGCGGCGAGGCCGTCACCCCGGCCGGGCTGCAGCTGCGGGCCGTGCTCGACGTCGGCGACGAGATCCTCTTCAGCGCTTCCGAGGACGACCCGACGCAGATCCACGTGTTCCGCACGGAAGGCGCGTCGATCCGCCGCCTGTCCACTGTGGACGGCGTGCACGTGGGGTCCGGCTCCGCCGCGGTCACCGTGGTGTCGTCGTGGAGCCTCGACCACAGCGGGCCGCGCGTCTCGGTGCTGCGGGACGGCGCGCCGGTGGCGTCGATCGAGTCGTCCACTGTGGACCCGGACATCGTGCCGAACCTGACCTGGCTGACGCTGGGGGAGCGCGGCCTGCGCGCGGCGCTGCTCCTGCCGCGCGGCTACGAGCCGAGCGAGGGCAAACTGCCGGTGCTGCTCGACCCGTACGGCGGCCCGCACGCCCAGCGCGTGCTCCAGAGCCGCAACGCGTTCCTGACGTCGCAGTGGCTGGCCGACCAGGGTTTCGCGGTGCTCGTCGCGGACGGCCGGGGCACGCCCGGCCGCGGCGCGGTGTGGGAGCGCGAGGTCCACGGCCGGCTCGCCGATGTCACGCTGCAGGACCAGGTGGACGCGTTACAGGCGGCGGCAGCGTCTCATCCCGAACTGGATCTGGAGCGCGTCGCGATTCGCGGCTGGTCGTACGGCGGGTACCTGTCGGCGCTGGCCGTGCTGCGCCGGCCGGACGTCTTCCACGTGGCGGTCGCGGGTGCGCCGGTCACCGACTGGTCGCTGTACGACACGCACTACACCGAGCGGTACCTGGGCAAGCCGCAGGACGAGGTCGAGAGCTACGCGCACAACTCGCTGATCGAGAGCGCGGCGGAGCTGAGCCGCGCGCTGCTGATCGTGCACGGGCTGGCCGACGACAACGTGTTCGTCGCGCACTCGCTGAGGCTGTCGTCGGCGCTGCTGGCGAAGGGGCGGCCGCACGTCTTCCTGCCGCTGGCGGGGGCCACCCACATGACACCGCAGGCCGAAGAGGTCGCGGAGAACCTGATGCGCACGCAGGTGGACTGGCTGCTGCGCGAGCTTTCCGCCGTGGACAAGGAGAACGCATGAGTCGCTGGGGCCTCACGATCCCGCTCACCGGGGTGCCGCTGACGGCGCACCGCGAGCTGGTCGAGCAGCTGCCGGACCTGGGCTACACCGACGCGTGGACGGCGGAGACGGCGGGTACCGACGCGTTCACGCCGTTGGTCCTGGCTTCGCAGTGGGCGCCCCAGCTGCGGCTGGGCACGGCGATCGTCCCGGTGTACACGCGCGGGCCGGGCCTGCTGGCGATGCAGGCGGCGACGGTCGCGGAGCTGGCTCCCGGCCGGTTCGTGCTCGGCATCGGCGCGTCGTCGCCGGTGATCGTCACGAACTGGAACGCCGCTCCGTTCGAAGAGCCGTTCGCGCGGTCGCGGGACACCTTGCGGTTCCTGCGTTCCGCGCTGGCGGGGGAGAAGGTCAGCGAGAAGTACGAAACGTTCGCCGTCTCGAAGTTCCGGCTGGAGCGCCCGGCCGACCCGCCGCCGTCGATCATGCTGGCGGCCCTGCGCCCGGGCATGCTTCGCCTGGCCGCGCGCGAGGCGGACGGCGCGATCACGAACTGGCTGGCGGCTTCGGACGTGCCGAAGGTGCGCTCGGTGATCGGTCCGGACGTCGAGCTGGCGGCCCGGATCTTCGTGTGCCCGACGGAGGACGCGGAAGCGGCGCGTGGCTTGGGCCGCATGCTGATCTCGAGCTACCTGACGGTCCCGGTGTACGCGGCGTTCCACGAGTGGCTGGGTCGCGGTTCGCAGTTGGCGCCCATGCACGAAGCGTGGGCCGCCGGTGACCGGCAGAAGGCGAACCAGGTGATCCCGGACTCGGTCGTCGACGAGCTGGTGATCCACGGCAGCGTGGAGTCGTGCCGCGAGCAGGTCCAGTCCTATGTGGACAACGGGCTGACGACGCCGATCATCGCGCTGCTGCCGACGGGCGGGGATCCGTTCGAGCAGGTTCGCGGGCTGGCGCCGCGCTGACGCGGTCGTGAGTGGGAAACAGGGTCAGAACACTGTTTCCCACTCACGACCAGAGTGCGGTGGCGAGCAGCAGGCCGAGCGCGCCGGAAGCCAGGCCCGCGACCACCGTCGCCACGACGTTCAGCACCGCGTACAGCCGCGTCTTCTCCAGGAACAGGCGCACGGTCTCGTAGCCGAACGTCGAGAACGTCGTCAGCCCGCCGCAGAAACCCACCGCCACCAGCGCGCGCACCGACGACGGCTCCGCGCCGTGCAGGAGCCAGCCGCTCAGGAAGCCCAGGATGAACGAGCCCACGACGTTCACCGTCAGCGTCCCGAACGGGAACGGCGAATCCCGCCACGACTGCACCCGCCGGTCGGTCAGGTAGCGCAGGATCGAGCCCGCCGCCCCGCCGAGGGCCACCAGGACCAGGGTCACCCGGTCCGCCCCACGTGGCGGACCACCTCGACCTGGTCGAGCGTCACCAGGCCCTCGCCGATCAGCTCGTCCAGCTGCGGCAGGAACGCCCGCAGCTTCTCCTCCGCGTCGATGATCACGATCACCATCGGCAGGTCCTCCGACAGCGACAGGATCCGCGTGGTGTGGATGAGCGACGACGCGCCGTAGCCCTCGACCCCGCGAAGCACCGAGGCGCCGGCCAGCCCGGCGTCGCGGGCCCGGCGGACGATCTCGTGGTAGAGCGGCTTGTGGTGCCAGTGGTCGTCTTCGCCGACGTAGATCGTGAGGCGGGTGGCCGGTCCTTCCATCAGCGTCCCTTCCGGATCGCGCGGGTCGCCGTCAGGCCGGCGGTCACCGCGGCCAGGCAGAGCACCAGCGACGCCAGCACGTAGGCGAACGAAGCCAGTATCCGCCCGGTCGTCGCCGCGTCGAGGGTGTCGGTCACGAACGTGGAGAACGTCGTGAAGCCGCCGAGGATCCCGACGCCGAGGAACGGCCGGAGCAGGTGGTGCGGGCGCGCGGTGGTCGTCAGGAAGGCCATCAGGACACCGATGAGCAGGCAGCCGAGCGCGTTGGTGAGCAGCGTCGCGACGGCGAACTCCCCGCGGGCGTGCGGAACCGCCACCGACAGGCCGTACCGGGCGAGGCTGCCCAGCGCGCCGCCGGCGCCGATCGCGAGCAGGACGTCCCACCGGGTCGCGGGCACGCTGATCACCTCCCGCGCCGAACCTACCCCGGCGGTGATCCGCGCACCGGGCCCGGCGTAACGACCGTCTTCGTGACGGCGACTCCAGCGGGCGTACCGCGCCGACGGACCGCTGGGAGCCGCGTTGTCGAAAGAAGGTTTCTACACGAGGCTGGGGGCCATCGCCGCGGTCGTCGCGCTGGTCCCGGCCTACTTGGCCATTGCGGGGGACCGGCACTGGCCGCCCTTCTCCGCCGTCCCGGGCGTGGCTCAGCCCGCCTCGCCCGGTACATCAGTCACCGAGTCCGCTCGTCCGGCTCCGGCTCCAGCACCCGACGACGCCGCTACCGACCTCGCCGGCTTCGTGACCGGCTACTACCGCTCGATGCCGGACACCGAAGCCGGCTGGCCGCTGATCGGCCCGAACCTCCGCGGCCGGGGCCGCGCGAGCTACGACCGGTTCTGGGGCCGCTACAGCAGCGCGGAGGTCCTGGGCGCACCCTCGGTCCGGGACAGTCAAGTGACGGTGCGCATCGCCTTGCACCCGCGCGACGGCAGCGCGCAGCTGATCGAACGGCACGTCCTGACGGTCATCCGCTACGACGGCGGCCTCCGCATCGACGCCGACGAATACCTCGGCCGAGGCTGAGCACGGTCCGATAACGGTTCGTACCCACCCTGTTACGCACCGCATGATCATGCCGACTCCCCGCCCAACCAACCCTGGAGACCTCGTGGGCAAACCGGACGAGTACTTCCCGTTCGAACTCCAAACCGACTCCGGCGCGATCGGGCTCGTCGACGAATTCTGCGACGGCCCCTTCGGCCGGCTCCACTACCTCCGCAGCCCGGACCGCGACGGCACCCACGTCACCGTCTTCCTGCACGGCGTCGCCAACGACTGGACCACCTGGACGCCCGTCCTGCGGATCGCCGCCGCCCGCGGGCCCACACTCGGGGACGTCCTGCTCATCGACCTGCCCGGGTTCGGGGAGTCCGAGAACCTCAAGGACCACCTGGAAAGCCGGGAAGTCGGGAACCTCGTCGTCGGTCTCGTCGAACGGCTCGGGTACCGGACCCTGGGAATCGTCGGGCACTCCATGGGCGGCTTCCTCGCGCTCGACATGGCCAGCAAGCACCCGGACATCGTCACCTCGGTGCGGCTCGTCGCCGGCGCCTACTTCTCCGTCATCCGGACCGTGCAGAACCCGTGGTCCAGCCTGCTCGCACGACGGACCGTCGCGGCCGCCTACTTCTCGCAGAGCGCGCTCGCGATGCTCGGGCCGGCCGGGCTGCGGGCCTTCGCCCTCCTGGGCCGGGTCCGGCTGCTGCCGCTCACCCTGCGCGGGACGCTGGCCTACCCGTGGCACGCCGACCGGACGTTCCTCGATCGGCTCGCGCTCGGCATGCGGCCGCGGTCCTTCCTGCTCGCCGCGCAGAACGGGGTCGGCTACCGGCCCGACGTCGAATGGCGGCGCATCCACTGCCCGCTGATCGCCGTCTTCGGCGTGAAGGACAAGCTCGTCCCCGTCGAGGACATGGTTGCGCTCCGGCGGGTCTGTGAGCACGCCGAAACCCACCTGATCGACAGCTGCGCTCACTTCCCGCACGTCGAAATGCCCGAGCTCGCCTTCAAGTACCTTTTCGGCACGCGGGAAGCCGGATGAGCACCCGGCCGTTCGCTCCCAGCCGTCCGGTCGCCGAGCTGCTGCTCGTCCTCGGCGTGCCCGCCGCGATGATCTACATGGCGATCTCCTCGGCGGTGCACGGAAACTTCGCCGCGCCCGGCTGCGGGCCGGGACGCATCCTCGCGCTCACCCTGTTCGGGCCGGACAAGCAGGGCCTGACCTGCTTCCGGCTGCCCTTCACCGCCGACCTGCCCAGCCTCGGCCTCGGCTTGACGTCCGAGACCGCCGTCGTGCTGTACCTGCTGCTGGTCCGGCGGCTGCGGAACCTGGACGTCGTCCTGGCCCACGCCGAGACCGGGATCTTCGGCCCGGACCAGCTGACGCAGGAGCCGATGAAGTCGCGCTACGCCGCCTTCGTCGCCAAGCTCCGCGTCTCCGAGCCCCGCCAGCTCCTCCTGCTCGTCGGCGTCGTGGCGGTGGGAATCTGGTTCTACGTCAACGCTTCCCAGAACAACCACGTCTTCAAGGCGCTGGCGAACGTCCAGGGCGTCGCGCACCCCGATGCCGCCCTCCAGGACGGCTACCGGCTTTCGTGGTGGGCGCGTTGGGAAACCGATCCCGCGATGGCGATCCTGTGGATCATCGTGGGGTCGATCGGGACGTACTTCGCCAGCAGGCAGGCCTACCTCTACTTCCACCTCGCCCGGCTGTTCCGGGAAGCCCCGAAGCTGATGGTGTTCCACCACGTGCCGGCCCGGATCGACCGCGACCACGGCTGGCGCCCGGTCGGCAGGCTCGTCGGGTACGCCTACTTTTCGCTGCTGTCGTTCGTGTGCTCGCTGATCGTGCTGATCTACATCATGCGCGACCCGGACGCGGCGGTCGGCTACCGCGTTTTCGTCAACGTCCTCCTCGCGACGGTCGCGGTCGTCGGCATGGTGCTCAACGTCGCGATGGTGACGACCTTGCGCCGCGGCGTCGCCCACGTCTACGAGACGACGCTGCGGGACAAGATCATCGCGTTGAACTCCGACAGCGACGACGCGGAGAAGGCCGGCGACCCCTTGGCGGCGCGGACGATCCGGCTCGAAGCCGGCTATCTCGTCGGTGACTCCGGCTACCCGGTGCGCGGCCGCGCGCTGCGGTTCGCCTCACTCATCTCCGGCCTGATCCCCGTCGTCAAGCTGTCGCACGACGTCCTCAACCTCTACTTCTAGTCACGCCGGGCGGATGTTCTGGTTGACGTGGAACACGTTGTCCGGGTCGTACCGCCGCTTGACCGCCGCCAGCCGGTCGTAGTTCGCGCCGTACGAAGCCCGGACCCGGTCCTGGCCCTCCTCCATCATGAAGTTGACGTACGCCCCGCCGGCCGAAGTCGGGTGCAGTTCCTCCCAGTAATCGCGCGTCCACCGGGAAATGTCCTCGGCGCGCGAAGGGGACGGGTCCACCCCCACGATCACGCCCGACCAGCCGCCGGAGCGGTGCGGGAACGCCGTCGCGTCCGGTGCCACCCGGCTCGCCGCTCCGTCGATCGGGTACAGGTGCATCGACGAGTGCATCGACGGCAGCCGGGAGCCGTACTTGACGTGGATGTCGATCGCCGCGTCGGAGATCTCGTGGAACACGTCCGCGCGCCAGTACCACTGCAGCCCGGCCGGGTACAGCGCGTCGAACGCCCCCTGCAACGCCGTGTACGGCATCTCCTGCAGGCCGACCAGCAACGGCGAACCGAACGTGCGCACCGGTGCCAGCACCTCGTCGGCCTTGTCGTGCGCTCCCGTGTAGCACCAGACGATGCCGCACGCCTTGCGTCCCCACAGCTCCTCCGGGAACGGCGGTGCCGGCGGGATCGTCAGCAGGCCGAACCAGCCGTTCAGCTCTTCGGGCAGGGACGGCAGCAGCTCGCGGTACCAGCGCAGCACGTCCGGGGTGTCGCCCAGGTCGTACAGCACCGGCCCGCCGATCACGACGCCGCACTCGCCGATCTCGTGGCAGCGGAAGGTGAACGACGTGACGACGCCGAAGTTGCCGCCCCCGCCGCGCAGGGCCCAGAACAGGTCGCTGTGCGAAGACTCCGAAGCGTGCACGAACGACCCGTCCGCGAGGACGACGTCCGCGCCGAGCAGGTTGTCGATCGTCAGGCCGAACCGCCGGGCCAGGTAGCCGATGCCGCCGCCGAGCGTCAGGCCCGCGACGCCGGTGGACCCGACGATGCCCGACGGCGTCGCCATCCCGAACGCCACCGTGGCGTGGTCGACGTCGCCCCAGGTGCACCCGGCGTCGGCGCGGACGGTGTGGTTCACCGGGTCGACGGTGGTGCTGCGCAGCCCGGACAGGTCGATGACCAGCGCGTCGTCGGCGACGCCGAGGCCGCCGGCGTTGTGGCCGCCGCCCCGCACGGCGAGGTCCAGGCCGTGTGCGCGCCCGTAGCGGACGCAGGCGACGACGTCGGCGGTGTCGCGGCAGTAGGCGATCGCCGCGGGCCGCTTGTCGATCATGGCGTTGTAGACGGCACGGGCTTCGTCGTAGCCCGGGTCGGCCGGCGTGACGAGGTCGCCGCGCAGCGCGGTGGCCAGTTCCTCGTGCGGCAAAGCGGTGGTGGTCATGGTGCCCCTCTCGGATTTCCCGGTACCCGAGCAGAACGTAGGCACGCGGCGTTCGCGCAGCGTTCGGTCCGTTCGCCGCAGCTCAGGACGGGGACCGAACGCCGTGACACCCGGGGGCTCCGCCACCCGGGTCCCCGAAAGCGCGGAGGTCGGCCTCCGCCCGCCGCAGCAGGGCGACGCTGCCCTGGGCCCGCGCCAGCTCCGCGGCCGCCCGCAGGCGGGGCACCGGGTCGGGGTCGTGGGCCGCCCGCAGCCGCAGCACCTCGGGCAGCCACCAGCGGTCGTCGCGGGCCTCCCCGGCGGCGAGCGCGGCGTCCAGCGTCGCGCGGGCCGCCGCCGGCCCCGACAGCTCGGCGACCAGCGTCAGCCAGTACGGCATCCGGGCGAACGAACCCTCGGCCTTCAGGTGCGCGACGCCCTCCTGCGCCGCGGCCAGCCCGGCCGCCCCGCCGCGGGACCAGCCGCCCAGCACCAGCGCCCACTCCCGGTAGTACGCGAACCCGTACCGGTCGCACAGGTCGTGCAGCTCGGTGACCACCTCCCACAGCGCCCGCCGGTCGCGGCGCATCTGGTGGGTCATCCCGGCGTACGCCAGCGCGATGGCCAGGCTGTACGGCTGCTCGATCCCGCGGGCGACGGCGATCGCGGCGGCACTGCTCGCCACGGCCGCGTCGTCGTGGCCGAGCAGCCAGTGGGCGTGTGCCGCCCACGCGGGCCCGTGCACGTCCGGCCGGGTCCCGATCGGCCACGACGACGCGCCGCGCGTGCGTTCCGCGCCCACCTCGAAGTGCCGCAGCGCCTCGGCCGGGTCGTGCCCGAGGCTCAGCGACGAGCCCGCGACGATGAAGTGCGCCGAGCCGTCCTGTTCGGCGCTCGTCCCGGGGGCCAGCAGCGAGAGGGCGCGTTCGGCCGCTTCGTGCGCCTCCGCCGTCCGGCCCTGGACGAACCGGGACGACCACAGTTCGAGCAGGACCGTCAGCGCGGACTCCTTGTTGCCGGAAGACTCCGCGAGCGCGAGCGACCGTTCCAGGACGTGCTGCAGCTCGGGGGAGGAGTACCCGTGGTGGGCGTTGAGCGGCCCGGCGAGCGCTTCGAGGACGGCCAGCTCCGCACGGTCGCGGTTGCCGCTCGCCGGGCGCGCGCGGACGAGGTCGAGGGCCTTCTTCAGCAGCCGGATGGCCTCGGCGTGGGCGAACGTCCCGGCGGCGACGGCCGCGGCCCGCCGGTAGTGGGCGACGGCGCGGTCGGGCCGGCCGCCGCGGGCGTACTGCTCGGCCAGCTGCGCCGCGACGGCGTCGGTGTCGTCGGCGTGCAGCAGCTCCATGCCCTGGGCCAGGCGCCGGTGCAGCAGCCACCGCCTCGGCGGGCTGACCTGCTGGTAGGCGGCCTCGCGGAGCAGGTCGTGGGTGAAGTCGTAGCCGCCGCCGAACTCGCGCACGATCCGGCGGCGCCACAGCTCGTCGACCGCGTCGACGACGGTGTCCGCGTCGAGGTCGCTCGCCTCGGTGAGCAGCTCCAGGGTGAAGTCCCGGCCGGCCGCGGCGGCGAGCCCGGCGACCTCGCGGGCCGCCGGGCCCGGCTGTTCGAGCCGCGCCCGCAGCACGCCGGTCAGGCGACCGGACGGCGGGGAATCGTTGGTGCGCAGGGCCTCCACGACGTACAGCGGATATCCGCCGGTGGCCGCGTGCAGCAGCGTGCGGTCCGAAGTGGACAGTGGACGCCCGGCCACCGCTTCGCCGAGGTGCGCGGTGCCGTCGGCGTCGAACGGGCGCAGCGGCAGCTCGGTCAGCTTGCCGTCGTCGCGCAGCTGGGCGGTCCAGGCCGCCACGCCGGGGTCGAGGTCGCCGTCGCGCAGCGTCCCGGCGACCAGCAGCGGCGCGTCCGGCAGGAGCCCGAGGCAGAAGGCGAGGAACGCGCCCGTCTCCTCGTCGCACCACTGCACGTTGTCCAGCACCAGCAGGACGGGCCGCCCGCCGGCCGTGAGCGCGCGGGCCAGCCCTTCGAAGAACCGCAGGCGCTGCCACGCGTCGACCGTGGGATGCCCGCGCGCGGCCGGACGCGCGGCCGGAAGCAGCCGGTCGACCTCGGTCCGCCACACCGGGTCCAGCGACGCGGCGGCTCGCTGCACCGCGGGCGTGCGCAGCCATTCGGCCACCGGCGCCAGCGCGACCCGTCCCGGCGTGCCGTAACAGCGGCCGGCGGCGACGACCGCGCCCTCCGCACGGGCCAGCGCGGCCAGCTCGGCGACCAGCCGCGTCTTGCCGACCCCGGCGTCACCGCGCACGAGGACGACCCCGGCGCGGCCGGCCGCCGCGGCACGCCACGCGTCGCCGAGGCGCGCCAGCTCGCCGGCCCGGCCGACGAGGCCGGGCGCGGCCGCCCGGCGGGGTTCGGGGTCCGGCCGGGCGAGCAGCCGGCGCAGCGCCGCGCGGGTCGGCTCGGCCGGGACGACGCCCAGCTCGCGTTCGAGGACCGACGCGCACCGGTGGTACGTGCTCACCGCGCCCGCCCGGTCGCCGGCGTCGGCCTGCAGCCCCATCAGCGTCCGGTAGCCGGTCTCCTCCAGCGGGCGCAGCCGGATCCGGAGCCGGGCCGCGGCGAGCGCGACGGCCGGGTCGCCGGCCGGGGTCCGGCAGAGCAGGTCGCACAGTTCCACGCATTGACGCTCCAGCTCGGCGCGGGCCGCCAGGACCCAGTCGTCGGCCAGGCCCGGCAGCAGCTCGCCGCGGTAGGCCGCGAGGGCGGCCCGCGCGTGGGCGACGACGTCACCGGGGTCCGACGCGCTCAGGGCGGCCCGGCGGGCGAGGTCGAACTCCCGCACGTCGACGCGGCTCGACGGGGTGTCCCGCCAGCACAGGTCGCGCGCAGTGACGGCCAGCGAGGGCAGTTCGCCCAGCACGCGGCGCAGCTGGTGCAGCTCGCGACGGAGATTGGTCAGGGCCTGCGCGTCGGTGGAGTCCGGCCAGAACAGCCCCGCGATCAGCCGCCGCGGCTGCGCCAGCCCGGCGTGGACGACGAGGTGGGCCACGAGCGCGACCGACCGCGGCGACCGCGTCAGCACGGCGCCGGTCTCGTCGTCGGCGATCACCTGCTCGCCCAGCAGCGACACCCGCAGCATCCGGTCACGCTAGCCCCGAGACGGGTTCGCGCGCGGATCTTCACCGGCCGGGGGTTGCGCCGGGGCGCCCGGGTGCGCAGGCTCGACGTCGTGAGCGAGCACGAGTACGACCTCATCGTCATCGGTTCGGGCCCCGGGGGCCAGAAGGCCGCGATCGCCGCGGCGAAGCTGGGCAAGCGGGTGGCGGTCGTGGACCGGCACGACATGGTCGGCGGGGTGTGCGTCAACACCGGCACGATCCCGTCCAAGACGCTGCGCGAAGCGGTGCTCTACCTGACCGGCATGAACCAGCGCGAGCTGTACGGCGCGAGCTACCGCGTCAAGCAGGACATCACGATCGCCGACCTGCTGGCGCGCACCCAGCACGTCGTCGGGCGCGAGGTCCAGGTGGTGCGCGCGCAGCTGATGCGCAACCACGTCGACCTGATCGCCGGCACCGGCTCGTTCGCCGACCCGCACACGATCGTCGTCGACGGCAAGCACGCCGGCGACCGCCGCACGCTGAGCGCGGACTACGTCGTGATCGCCACCGGCACCCGCCCCGCGCGGCCGGCGCACGTCGACTTCGACGCCGCCCGCGTGCTCGACTCCGACGAGATCCTGCGGCTCGAGCAGATCCCGTCGTCGCTGGTCGTGGTCGGCGCGGGCGTGATCGGCATCGAGTACGCGTCGATGTTCGCCGCGCTCGGCTCGCGGGTCACCGTGGTGGAGCAGCGCGACCAGATGCTCGACTTCTGCGACCCGGAGATCGTGGAGTCGCTGAAGTTCCAGCTGCGCGACCTCGGCGTGACGTTCCGCTTCGGCGAGAAGGTCGCGGACGTCGCGGTGTCCGAGGACGCGACGATCACGACGCTGGTGAGCGGCAAGCGCATCCCGGCCGACGGCGTCATGTATTCCGCGGGCCGCCAGGGCATGACGGGCGAGCTGGCCCTGGACGCGGCGGGCCTGAAGGCGGACGAGCGCGGCAGGCTCGTGGTCGACGAGAACTACCGCACCGAGGTCCCGCACGTGTACGCGGTCGGCGACGTGATCGGCTTCCCGGCCCTGGCGGCGACGTCGATGGACCAGGGCAGGCTCGCGGCGTACCACGCGTTCGGCGAGCCGGCGAACGGCCTGGGCGCGCTGCAGCCGATCGGGATCTACACGATCCCGGAGATCTCGTACGTCGGCGCGACGGAGGCCCAGCTGACCTCGTCGGCGGTGCCGTACGAGGTCGGCATCGCGCGCTACCGCGAGCTGGCGCGCGGGCAGATCACCGGCGACAGCTACGGGATGCTGAAGCTCCTGGTGTCCACTTCGGACCGCAAGCTCCTGGGCGTCCACGTGTTCGGCACGGGCGCGACGGACCTGGTCCACATCGGACAGGCGGTGATGGGCTGTGGCGGCACGGTCGACTACCTGGTCGACGCGGTGTTCAACTACCCGACGCTGTCGGAGGCGTACAAGGTGGCCGCGCTGGACGCGACCAACAAGATCCGCGCCTTGGACCGCTTCACGGCCTGAGCGGTGGCGCGCCGGGTGACTCGTGCGGGACGTCGGAGTTCCCGGATGAGTCACCCGCGACGTTCGGGTCCCTCCGCCGACTGGTCGGCCGTGTCAGCCGGGCGGAGACGCCGCGGCACGCGCGAGACTTCTCGACGTCGTCTTCCGCCGAAACACTTGGCGTAGGTCGTCTCGACTTCGAGCGCGTCGACGGCCGGAGCCCCGCGGCACCGCCGGGGTCACGGCAGGCCGACCCGGGAGGCTTGGCCAAGCCCGGATGGCGACCGGCACAAGCCCCAGGAGTCACAGCAGCACCAGCCGGATTCGCCTGCGGCGAACCGGTTTGACACTCGACTAGAACATATGTTCGACTGGCGACGTGCGATGGGATCGGCAGCGAGCGGGGGAGGGTGAGCCGGCACTGCCCGGGCTGGAAGGCCTGGTGCGGTCCGTGCGGTCACCGGAGTTCGACGGCGTCACCTTTCACGAGGTGCACGCCCGCTCGGTGCTGAACAAGGTGCCTGCCGGGTCCGGGGTGCCCTTCGGCTGGACCGTCAACCCCTACCGCGGCTGCTCCCACGCCTGCACCTACTGCCTCGAAGGCGGCACCAAGATCCTCCTGGCGGACGGCCGCACCCGGGCGCTGTCCGAGCTGAAGGTCGGCGACGAGATCTACGGCACCCGCGGCCACGGCGCGTCCCGGCGGCTGGTGCCGACCCGGGTCGAAGCCCACTGGACGACCCTGCGCGCCGCCTACCGGGTGACGCTCGAAGACGGCACCCGGCTCGTCGCCGGCGGGGACCACCGGTTCCTCACGAGCAAGGGCTGGAAGCACGTCACCGGCACCAAGTTCGGCGCCGCGCAGCGGCCGCACCTGGAGCCCGGCGCCGAACTGATCGGCGTCGGCCGGTTCGAGCCCACGCCGGACGAAACGCTCGGGTACCGCGCCGGCTACCTCTGCGGGATGCTGCGCTCCGGCGGGTTCGCCGCGGAACCGGACGCCGCCACGCGCGCCCTCGAGTACCTGCCCGACTTCGGGGCGTCCGTCGGGTTCCTCAAGGTGCCGCCGGAGCCGGACGCGCACTGGCAGCGCGGGTTCCTCGCCGGTCTCTTCGACATCGCGGGCGACTACGGCCGCGGCGTCCTCGCCGTAGCGCACGACGAACCCGAGATCGTCGAGGCCTTCGCCGGCGCGCTCACCCGCTTCGGCTTCGCGCACCAGATCGACGAGGTGCCGAAGTTCCCCGCCCGCCAGGAGGTCCGGCTGCTCGGCGGCACGTCCGAGGTGCTGCGGTTCCTGCACGTGAGCAACCCGGCCGTCGGGTGGAAGCGGTCGCTGGACGGCGCGGTGATCGGTGCGAGCCGCCGCCGCGTCGAGGCGATCGAGCCGCTGGGCCTGCAGCTGCCGCTGTTCGACATCACCACCGGCACCGGCGACTTCATCGCCGACGGCATGGTGTCCCACAACTGCTTCGCCCGGAACACCCACACGTACCTGGACTTCGACGCGGGCCACGACTTCGACACCCAGGTGGTGGTGAAGGTCAACGCCCCGGAGGTGCTGGCGGCGCAGCTGAAACGGCCGTCGTGGCGGCGGGAGCACGTCGCGATGGGCACGAACACGGACCCGTACCAGCGCGCGGAGGGCCGCTACCGGCTGATGCCGGGGATCATCACGGCCCTGGCCCGCTCCGGCACGCCGTTGTCGGTGCTGACGAAGGGCACCGTGCTGGCGCGCGACCTGCCGCTGCTGCAGGACGTCTCCGCCGACGTGCCGGTCAGCCTGGCGGTGTCGATCGCCCTGCTCGACCGCGAGCTGCAGCACCGCCTCGAACCCGGCACGCCGAGCCCGCAGGCGCGGCTGGAGCTGGTCCGCAAGGCCCGCGACGCCGGGCTGCCGTGCTCGGTGCTGGTGGCGCCGGTGCTGCCGTGGCTGACGGACTCGGCCGAAGCCCTCGACGCGCTGTTCGCCCGGCTGGCCGAGGTGGGGGCGACGAGCGCGACGGTGATCCCGCTGCACCTGCGCCCGGGCGCGCGGGAGTGGTTCGGCCGCTGGCTGGCGGGCGCGTACCCGGCGCTCGTGCCGCGGTACCGGGAGCTGTACGCGCGAGGGAGCTACGTGCAGAAGGCGTACCGGGAGCGGCTCGGGGAGCGGGTGGCCCCGTTGCTGCGCCGGCATGGACTGGCCCCGAAGACGGGATACGAGGCCCGGAGCCCGGAGCCGCTGCCCGAGCCGCCCCCGGAGGCGCCGGTCGTGGAGCAGCTCCGCCTCCTCTGACTCTGAGGCTCCGGCGCGGTGAGCCGGGAGAGGCCGTGCTTCGGAACGGGCCCGGCCACCGCGACGGTCCTTTGTGGACTACCGTCGCCCGCGGTGCGTGATCATCCGCCGGGCCGCCGTGTGGGTGAAGCTGTCACCCGGACCGCCGCCGGACACGGTCCGGCTCCCCCGTTCGCCGTAGTCCCGACCCGATTGCGCCACCGTGTCGCGCCCTTGCGGAAAAATGTCCGATCGTGTCGTTGTCGCCCCACCTCACCGACGCCTAACGTCGAAGGGATCGATGCGGAAGGGAGAGCGGTGATGACGACCTCGCAGACCGACCGGGTCGCGGCCGCCCGGCTCGCGTGGGCCGCCCTGAAGCTGACCCGGGCTGGCCGGCACCCCGTGAGCGTCGACCGGCTGGCCGCGACCGTCGGCGTCGCCCCGGTCGAGGCGCGCCGGCTCGTCGAGCTGATCGGCTTCACCCTGCACCGCGACCTCGTCAGCACCGGACCCGCGCCGCGCGGGGCCCACCACCGGCTCCAGCCGGCCGAAGGCACCCTCGGCGCCGGCCCCGACGGCACCGTCGACATGTTCCTGCTGGCCATCGCCACCGGCGAGCGCGTGCACGCCGCCGCGACCTGCCCGGTCACCGGCACGCGCATCCAGATCGAGCTCACCGCGCACGCGATCGTGCAGGCCGACCCGCCGACGGCCGTCGTCGCCGCGGTCGACCTGGGCTTCGGCCTCGAACGCGCCGACGCGATGGCGTGCGCCGGCCAGCCCTTCTTCGCCTCCGCCTCGGCGGCCGCCGGCTGGGTCGTCACCCACCCCGGCGGGCGGATCTACCAGGTCGGCGCCTACCTGGCCCAGGCCCACCGGCTGGTCGCCGCGCTGGAGGCCCGCCCGAAGTACGTGCTCTGACCACCGCGCGACCCAACCCTGCCGACGTCGTACGCTGTGACGTTCGGGGCTGCGCCCCGAACCGGGGGCTCCGCCACCCGGACCCCCTCAAGCGCCGGGTGTTCGTTAGCCTTTCCGGGCAGCGATAACCCCAGGTCGAAGGAGAGCAGTCGCAGTGCTCCGCACTCACAACGCCGGCACCCTGCGTGCCGAGCACGCCGGACAGACCGTCACCCTCACCGGATGGGTGGCCCGGCGGCGCGATCACGGTGGCGTCATCTTCATCGACCTGCGTGATGCCAGCGGCGTCGCCCAGGTCGTCTTCCGCGAGGGCGAGATGGCCGAGCGCGCGCACGCGCTGCGCTCCGAGTTCTGCGTGAAGATCGTCGGCGAGGTCGCGAAGCGCCCCGAGGGCAACGCGAACGCCGAGATCCCCACCGGCGAGATCGAGGTCCTCGCGACCCAGCTCGAGGTGCTGTCGGAGTCCGCGCCGCTGCCGTTCCCGATCGACGACCGCGTCGACGTCGGCGAAGAGGTCCGCCTCAAGCACCGCTACCTCGACCTGCGCCGCAGCGGCCCGGCCGCGGCCATGCGCCTGCGCAGCGCGGTCAGCCGCGCCGCGCGCGAGGTGCTGCACGCCCAGGACTTCGTCGAGATCGAAACCCCGACGTTGACCCGCTCGACCCCCGAAGGCGCGCGCGACTTCCTGGTGCCCGCCCGACTCAAGCCCGGCTCCTGGTACGCGCTGCCGCAGTCGCCGCAGCTGTTCAAGCAGCTGCTCATGGTGGGCGGCATGGAGCGGTACTACCAGATCGCGCGCTGCTACCGGGACGAGGACTTCCGCGCCGACCGCCAGCCGGAGTTCACCCAGCTCGACATCGAGATGAGCTTCGTCGAGCAGGACGACGTCATCGCGCTCGGCGAGGACATCGTGTCCGCGCTGTGGAAGCTGATCGGGCACGAGATCCCGCGGCCCATCCCGCGCATCACCTACCACGAGGCGATGGCCAAGTACGGCTCGGACAAGCCGGACCTGCGCTTCGACCTCGAGATCACCGACATGACGGAGTTCTTCGCCGACACGCCGTTCCGCGTGTTCCAGGCGCCCTACGTCGGCGCGGTCGTGATGGCCGGCGGCGCGAGCCAGCCGCGTCGTCAGCTCGACGCGTGGCAGGAGTGGGCGAAGCAGCGCGGCGCGCGCGGCCTCGCGTACATCCTCGTCAACGAGGACGGCACGCTCGGCGGCCCGGTCGCGAAGAACCTGTCCGAGACCGAGCGCGAGAACGTCGCGGCCGCGGCGGGCGCCCAGGCCGGCGACTGCATCTTCTTCTCCGCCGGCAAGGCCGCCAGCACGCAGCCGCTGCTCGGCGCCGCGCGCGACGAGATCGGCAAGCGCCTCGGCCTGATCGACGAGGACGCCTGGTCGTTCGTGTGGGTCGTCGACGCCCCGCTGTTCGCGCCGGTCGAGGACATCGGTGACGACGTCGCCGTCGGTTCCGGCAAGTGGACCGCCGTGCACCACGCCTTCACCTCGCCGACGCCGGAGTGGATCGAGAAGTTCGAGTCCGACCCGGGCAACGCGCTCGCCTACGCCTACGACATCGTCTGCAACGGCAACGAGATCGGTGGCGGGTCGATCCGTATCCACCAGGGCGACGTCCAGAAGCGCGTCTTCAGCCTGATGGGCCTCGGCGAGGAGGAGGCGCAGGAGAAGTTCGGCTTCCTGCTCGACGCCTTCGCCTTCGGGCCGCCGCCGCACGGCGGCATCGCGTTCGGCTGGGACCGCATCGTCATGCTGCTGGCCAAGGCCGACTCGCTGCGTGACGTCATCGCGTTCCCGAAGACCGGCGGCGGCTACGACCCGCTGACCGCGGCGCCGGCGCCGATCACGGCGCAGCAGCGCAAGGAGGCCGGCATCGACGCGAAGCCGGCCGCGCCCCCGCAGAACTAGTGCTGCACCTCAGGGCCGTGTGCCCGCCGGACAAGACCGCCGAGGCGCTCGACATCCTGCGGGCACACGCCGGGACGGCGCACCTGATCGTGCACCGCGGCGCCGCCGTGTCGCCGGAGGGCGACCTGGTCGAGGCCGACATCGCGCGGGAAGCGGCGGACGAGATCCTCGCGGCGCTGTGCGTGCTCGAGCTCGACCACACCGGCGGCATCACGCTCGAATCCCTCGACACGGCGCTCTCGGACGCCGCCGACCAGGCGGAAGAGGCCGCGCCCGGTGAAGGCGCGGACGCCGTCGTGTGGGAGGAGCTGGTCGCCCGTACGGGCGAGGAGTCGCGGCTCAACGTGACGTTCCTGGCGTTCCTCACCATCGCCTGCCTGCTGGCGGCGGCCGGTGTGCTGACGGACTCCGCCGTGACGATCGTCGGCGCGATGGTCGTCGGCCCGGAGTTCGGGCCGCTGGCCGCACTGGCGGTGGGGCTGGTGCTGCGCCGCTGGGACCTCGTCCGGCTGGCGGGTGGCGCTCTCGGCGTCGGCTTCCCGCTGGCCATGGTCGTCACGCTCGGCGGCGCGCTGCTGGTGCGCGTCACCGACGTGTTCGGCGAGCGGGCGTTCGAGCTGAAGCAGCACAACGAGGTCGACTTCGTGTTCTCCGTCGGCGTTCCGTCGCTGGTCGTGGCGATGCTCGCCGGCGCGGCCGGGATGCTCGCGATGACGTCGGCGAAGTCGGCCGCGCTCGTGGGCGTCTTCATCTCCGTCACGACGGTGCCGGCCGCCGGGTACGCGGTCGTCGCCGCCGTGGCGGGGGAGTGGAGCCGGTGCGTCCAATCGGTGGGTCAGCTGCTCGTCAACCTTCTCGGAATCGTTGCAGCAGCGGCCATTGTGTTGATCGTGCGCCGGAATGGGCAACGTTCACCGGTGGGGATGCGTCCGCTTTCACAGGGATGACCCCGTCCGGGCCGGGGGCTCCTTCTTGTCCGGATGTCAGTAGTCATGGTTGCTCAGTCACGAGTAGGGTCGGTGACAATGACAGTCGACACCTCCTCCACCGGCGATGCTGGGGTCGGGGCAGGAGCCGAGCACCTTGCCGTCGCCGCGGCCGTCGCGGCGGGCGAGTCCGTTCTTTCGCGCCGGTTCGGCAGTGCGATCACGCTGGTCGCGCCGGAAGACCTCGCGGGGAGCGGGCCGGCCACGGTGGTCCGGGCGAGGGTGGTGTCGTCGTCCTTCGCGCTGCCGCGCACGCTCGTCATCAAGCACTACCCCGACCAGCCGTCCTCGGGTGCCGACCCGTTCGCCCAGGAGGCGGTCAGCTACCAGCTGTTCACGGCGCTGGCGCCGGACGAGCGGATGTGCCCGGAGCTGCTCGCCCACGACGGCCGAGACCGCGTGCTGGTGCTGGAGGACCTCGGCCGCACGCCGACGCTGGAGGACAAGCTCTACGCCCGCGACTCCCGCGCGGCCGAGCGCGCGCTGCTGTCGTGGGCCCGTTCCCTGGGCCGGCTGCACGCGAGCACGGCGGGGCGCGAAGCCGACTTCAACGCGCTGCTGCGGCGGCTGGGAGGCCCGGCGAAG
>NZ_JBEXVF010000024.1:0-48767 GCF_040629235.1 Amycolatopsis sp. NPDC005961
GAGAAACAGTGTTCCAACACTGTTTCTCACTCACGACCATTTGCGGTAGGGGACTTCAGCCCGGCGATGGCGTCCTCTTTGGACATGGCGCGCGCCTCGGCGATCAGCTCCTCGTACCGCGCGTCGGAAAGCTCCGCGCGCAGCTGGGCGATCAGCTCGCGCACCTCCGGGCTGCCCAGGTCGAAACGGCCGCGGATCAGCGCCGACGCGCCCAGCATGCGGGCCGCCTCGACCGGCCGGCCCTGCTGGTGGCGCACGAGAGCCAGCAGCTCCACCGCGCCGGCGAGGTCCGGCATGTCACCGCGGTCGCCGGTCGCGGAGATGGCCTTGGTCAAGTGCGCCTCGGCCGCGTCCGGCCGGTGCTCGGCCAGCGCGAGCCGCCCTTCGAACGCGCCGACCCACTCCTCGCCCATGCCCTCGGGGAAGGCGACTTCCCACGTCAGCGCCCGGAGCTGGGTGAGCGCCGCGCGCGCTTCGGCCAGCTGCCCGCCGCGCAGGCACAACTCGATCCGGCCGAACATCAGGAACGCCCGCTGCTGGGGGTTCTCGTTCCCCTGCCCGTAGCGCTCGGCGGCCTCCTGGTCACGCCACGCGCCCTCGAGGTCCCCGAGGCGGGCACGCTCGACGGCCAGGCGCCACCAGTGCTGCACGACGTCCTCGTGCGACCGCAGCTCCATCGACAGCGCCAGCCCTTGCTGGTACACCTCGAT
This sequence comes from Amycolatopsis sp. NPDC005961, assembly GCF_040629235.1. Classification (NCBI taxonomy): domain Bacteria; kingdom Bacillati; phylum Actinomycetota; class Actinomycetes; order Pseudonocardiales; family Pseudonocardiaceae; genus Amycolatopsis; species Amycolatopsis sp. NPDC005961. Next base: position 711 of record NZ_JBEXVF010000024.1, read on the forward strand.
CGCGCTCTCGCCCGAGCCGGCCTGGGACAGCGCGTTCGCCTTGAAGCTCAACGTCATCGCCGTGCCCCAGCGGTCGCCGACCTCGCGGAATCCCGCGTACGCGCGGTCACGGGCCCGGTCCGCGCCCTCGACGTCCCCGGTGTCGTCGAGCAGGAAGCTCTCCACCCAGTGGCCGCCCGAGCGGATCCAGGTGTCGTCGTCGGCCTGCGCGCGGTGCACCTCCCGCATCGCCAGCTCGCGGTCGCCGCCGAGGAAGGCCAGCATCGGCAGCGCCACGGCCAGGCCCGGGTACTTCCCCACCGCACCGGTGCGGACGCACTCGTCGACCAGCTCGTGGACGCCTTCGAGCGGGAGCCGGGACGGCACCTGGTGGAACAGCCGCGCGATCGCGCGGTAGGCCGCGTTGACGTCCGGCGGCAGCCGGTCTCCGAAGGCGAGCACCGCGTCGATGAACTCCTCGGCCCGCTCGCCCTGCCCGAGAATGGTGAAATACCAGAACATCCCGTTGAGCAACCGCACCGAAGTGTCCACATCGGACATTTCGATGGCCGTGCGCAGGGCGCCGGTCAGGTTGGCCGACTCCGCCTCGTAGACGTCGATCGCGGACAGCTGCTCGCCGGTGCGCAGCAACGGTTCCGCCCATTCGGCCAGGCCGACGTAGTAGCGGGCCATCGCGCGCTGGAACACGACCTGCTCGCCGGACTCGGCGAGCCGCTCGCCGGCGTAGGCCCGCAGGGTCTCCAGCATCCGGTACCGCGGCTCGCCGCCGCGGTTCACGGTGTCCACGATGGACTTCTCGACGAGCGTGCCGAGCACGTACGGGACTTCGGCGGCGGGCAGCAGCTCGTCCGCGCAGACCCGCTCGACGGCGTCCATCGGCGCACCGCTGGGGAACACCGCGAGCCGCCGCGCGAGCACCAGCTCCGGTTCGGTGAGCAGGTCCCAGCTCCACTCGACGACGGCGCGCAGCGTCCGCTGCCGCGGCAGCGCGGTGCGGCTGCCCGAGGTCAGCAGCCGGAACCGGTCGTCGAGCCTGGCGGCGATCTGGGCCGGCGTCATCGACCGCAGCCGCGCGGCGGCCAGCTCCAGCGCGAGCGGCATCCCGTCCAGCCGGCGGCAGATCTGCCCGACATCGTCCACAGTGGACTCATCGAGCACGAAGTCCGGGCGGACCGCGCTCGCGCGGTCGAGGAACAGCCGCGTCGAGTCCAGCTCGGCGGCTTCGGCGGGCGCCGCGCGTTCGGCCGGCACGGGCAGCGGCCCGAGCGGGCACAGCGCCTCGCCGGTGATGGCCAGCGGCTCCCGGCTGGTCGCGAGGATCCGCAGCCCGGGCGCCCGGCTCAGCAGCTCGTCGGCCAGCGTCGCGGCCGCGTCGATGACGTGCTCGCAGTTGTCCAGCACCAGCAGCGCTTCCCCGCCGGCCAGCACCTCGACGGCGTGGCCGAGCAGGTCCGGCCGCCGCCGCACCTCGGTGTCGGCGCTGCGGATGTCCCGCACCTCCAGCGCGCCGGCCACCGCGCCGACGACGTCGCCGGGGTCGCGGACGCCGGCCAGCGGTACGAACCACACGCGCCCGCGGGCGTGCGCCGGGTGCCGGGACGCGGACTCGGTGGCCAGCCGGGTCTTGCCCGCCCCGCCCGGGCCGATCAAGGTGACCAGCCGGGCGCCACCGAGCAGCTCGGCCAGCAGCTTGAGCTCGTCGTCGCGGCCGATGAACGTGGTCAGCCGCGTCGGCAGCCGGTCGGTCACCGGGGCCGGCGGCGCGAACTCGCCGCGCAGCGCGGCGAGGTGGATCTCCTGCAGCTCGGCCGAGGGGTCGACGCCGAGCTGGTCGGCCAGGGTGCGGCGGATCCCGGTGTAGACGCCCAGCGCCTCCGACTGCCGCCCGGCCGCGCACAGCGCGCGGATCCGCAGCCCGGCCAGCCGCTCGCGCAGCGGGTCGGCGTCGGCCGCGGCGACCAGGTCGGCGAGGACCCCGGCGTGCTCGCCCAGCCGGATCAGCGCTTCGAACCGGTCTTCGATCGCCTCGGCCCGCAGGTCGGCGAGGCGGCGGGCGGGCGCGGGCGCGAACGGCGCGTCGAGGACGTCGGCGAGCGCACCGCCCTGCCAGAGCCCGAGCGCTTCAGTCAGCAGCTCGGCCGCGTGCGCGTCCCGGCCCGCGGCGAGCTCCCGGCGGCCGCCGGCGGCGAGCCGTTCGAAGCGTTCGGCGTCGACGTCTTCACGGGCCACGGCGAGCCGGTAGCCGCCCGGGCCCGACTCGACGGCCACCGGCAGCGCCTTGCGCAGCCGCGAGACCAGCGACTGCAGCGCGTTGGCGGCGTCGGCCGGCGGTTCGGCACCCCAGAGACCGTCGACGAGCGCGTCGGCCGGGACCGCGCGCCCGGCGTCCAGCGCGAGCCTGGCCAGGAGCATGCGAAGGCGGGCCCCGCCGATGTCGATCGGCGTGCCTTCGTCGTCGGTCGCCCGCAACGGGCCCAGCAGCGCGACGCGCATGCGTCCAGCTTTCCAGACCGCACCCGGGCGCCGGGGGCGGATGGCCGGACCGGCACCGACGGAAGTGTTGACTTTCCGGACAAATACGACGTCAGACCGTCCGGTGGCACGTTCGTGGCGATACGTTGCGATTCCACGTCCACCCCCAGACAGGAGCGTTCATGAGGGGACAGAAACCGGTCGTGCTCGCCGCCGCGCTGCTCACCGGCATCTGCTTGAGCAGCGGGGTCGCCGCCGCCGGGAACGACTGGGGCGCGAAGCCGGGCAGCGACGGCGCCGGCGACAGCTACTACCCGCAGGACGGCAACGGCGGCTACGACGTCGCCGACTACAACCTGAAGGTGAGCTACGACCCCGCGTCGCACCAGCTCAAGGGCGCGCAGGACATCTCCGCCCGGGCCACGCAGTCGCTCAGCTCGTTCAACCTCGACTTCCGCGGCCTGACCGTCGACTCCGTGAAGGTCGACGGCCGCGGCGCGAAGTTCAGCCGGACCGGCGACCACGAGCTGGTCGTCACGCCGTCGCGGCCGCTGCGGCGCGGCGAGCACTTCGAGATCAAGATCGACTACCACGGGGTGCCCGCGCCGATCAACGACCCGTCGCTCGGCAACAACGGCTGGCAGTACGCCCAGGCGGGCGGCGCGTTCGTCGCCGGCGAGCCGAAGTCGGCCACGACCTGGTACCCGGTCAACGACACCCCGCTCGACAAGGCCACGTTCCACCTCGCGATCACCGTGCCCGACGAGTGGGGCGTGATCGCCAACGGCCGCGAGAAGCCGTCGTTCAAGGCACCGGGCGGCACCACGCACGTCTGGGCCGAGGAAACGCCGATCGTGCCGTACATGACGACGGTCGCGATCGACAAGTGGACCTTCGACCGGCAGAAGCGCAAGGACGGCACCCCGGTCGTCAGCGCGTTCGCCCCGGGCGTCCCCGACTCGACGAAGCAGGCCGAGGCGCGGCTGCCGGAGATCCTCGACTTCCTCGAGTCGAAGTTCGGCAAGTACCCGATCGACGCGGCGGGCGGCATCTTCCTCAACGAGCAGATCGGCTTCTCGCTGGAGACGATGAGCCGGCCGATCTACTCCGCGGGCTGGGCCGGCACGGTCCCGACGATCGTCCACGAGAACGCCCACCAGTGGTACGGCGACTCGGTGGCCGTTTCGCACTGGCGCGACGTCTGCCTCAACGAGTGCTTCGCGTCGTACGCGACGTGGCTCTGGGACGAGGCCAAGGAGGGCGTCGACCTGAACAAGCAGTACGCGGACGACGTCAAGAAGGCTTCCGCGAACTTCTGGAACGGCAAGCTGTACGACATGGGCGCCGGCAACGAGTTCACGTACGTGTACTCGAAGGGCCCGATGATGCTGCACGCGCTGCGCAACTACGTCGGGCAGACCGCGTTCGACCGGGTCCTCAGGACCTGGCCGTCGCTGCACCGGGACGGGAACGCGAGCATGCAGGAGTTCCAGCAGTACACCGAGAAGGTCGCGCACAAGAACCTCCAGGGGTTCTTCGACGCCTGGGTGTACGGGGCCGGCAAGCCCGCCGACCAGTACCTCTTCCCGGGTGGCCTGAAGCCCGCCGCCTGAGTTGATCCCTTCGTGAAGGCCACCCCGCGTCGTAGGGTGGCCTTCACGGCGTTTCGGGAGGGTGCATGGCCAGGGTGCTGATGACGGGGTTCGCGCCGTTCGGCGGCGAGCCGGTGAACCCGTCGTGGCAGGCGGTTTCGCTGCTCGGCGCGCGCCGGGACGACATCGCCGCGGTAGAGCTGCCGTGCGAGTTCGCCGCGTCGCTGCCCACCTTGCGACGCGCGGTGGAGGAGCACCGGCCGTCGCTGGTGGTGTGCGTGGGCCAGGCAGGCGGCCGCCCCGACGTGACGCCGGAGCGCGTCGCGGTCAACCTGATCGACGCCCGCATCCCCGACAACGCGGGCGCGCGGCCGGTGGACGTCCCGGTGGTCCCGGACGGACCGGCGGCGTACTTCACGACGTTGCCGGTGAAGGCGTGCGTGGCGGCGATCCGCGCGGCGGGCGTGCCGGCTTCGGTGTCCCACACCGCCGGGACGTACGTGTGCAACCAGGTCTTCTACGGGCTGATGCACCTGCTCTCGGCCCGGCCGGACGTGCGCGGCGGGTTCGTGCACGTCCCGTTCAGCCCCGAACAGGTGGCGGCGTCCGGCAAGGCGGCGCCGTCGCTGGGGGTCGACCGCATCGCCGACGCGCTGGAAGCACTGGTGGACACGGCTTCGCGGACGACGACGGACCTCGCGGTCAGCGCGGGCGCGGAGCATTGACAACGCTGCAGGCCGATCCGCGGGCGCTCGTCGCGGCGAGCGTGACGAGCGCGCTCGGCGGCACCGCCACCGGCTGGTTCTGGGTCGCGGTGTCCGGCAGCTACGAGCAGATGTGCGCGGACGCCATCGAGGGCTTCTGCATGTTCGGGCAGTGGTTCCTCGGCTTGCTCGTCTTCTGGGCGACCATGGCCGGCTCGGCGTTGATCGCGCTGCTCCTGGTGAGCGTGACGCGGATCCGGCCCCAGCTGCCGGTGGTGCTGACGGCGATGCTGGCGCCGCTGGCCTTCCTGGTCGTCTTCAACGTGACCGAAGCACTCGGCGGCTACCGGATCCCGCTGCTGGCGGCGGTTTCCGTGCTGCTGCAGCTGGTGGTGGCCTGGCCCGCGCGGATCCGGTTCGTCCGCCGCTAACCGCCGCGGCCGGTGAGCTCCACGAACGCCGACGGGCCCGGGACGTTGTGGTGGACCGTCAGATCCGCCACCCGATCGCCGCTCCACGCCGGGGTGAAGCTCACGACCAGGGTGCAGCGCCTGCCCGGCGCCACCTCGGCGGCGACGCACGCGCTCGCGTCCACCGCGAACTCCTCGCTGTCCAGGTCGGTCCCGCTCACCCGCAGCGGGGCCGCGCCGACGCTGCGGACCGCCACCGTGCAGGTCGTCGTCGTGTGCACCGGTGTCGTGCCGCAGGCGACCGACTGCGGGACCAGCAGCGCCGCCGGGTCCCCGGCCGGCACCACCGGGAACGTCGCCGGGCGGCCGCGCACGACGTCGAGCACCGTCACCCCGGTGACCGTCAGGACCAAAGCGCCCACGGCCAGCAGCACGATCGCGATCGCCTTGATCCCGCGGGCCGCGCTGCCGTCCTTGGCGGTGAACCCGCCGGCCGCCAGCACGGTGACGACCAGCGTCGAAACCAGTGTCGCGTCCGGGCCGGCGCCGATCGCCGCCGGGACGAGCGCGCCGAGCAGCGACGCCGCGACCGTGACGCCGAACCCGGTCCAGGAGAAGCGTTTCGCTTCGCGCAGCTGCCGCCGCACGGTCGGCGCGCGAGGCTTCGTGACGGTGCTCATGCAGGTAAGAGCGCCGGCCGCCCCGGGCAGGTACGAGGTTCGCCCGTTCGGCGGTACGGGGACGTGCCGGTGATCTGCGGCACACCGCTCGCGAATCCCTCCGCCGGACAGCTGAACGGTGTTTACATGATCGAATGGCCGACCACCCGGCGAAACCGGACCGCGATGCGCTCCTGGGCGAGCTGTCCGCGCTGTCGTCGACGGCGACGTCCGCCGACGGCGCCGTCTCGCTCTCGGTCAACACCGACGGCGTGCTGACCCAGCTTCGGCTCACCGACGCCGTTTCGCGGATGTCGCCGGACGAGATCGCCGACGCCGTCCTGCGCACCTACGTCGAGGCGCAGCGCGACTCGGCGAAGCGGACCGGGCAGCTGCTGGCGCCCTTGGGCAGCGGTGGCTACCTGATGGACCGGCTGCGCTGGCGGATGCGGTTCGAACCGGCGCCGCCGCCTGCCGTCCCCCGGCACGAAGAGCGGACCGGCGCGGTGCTGAAGAACCGTTCGGCCGAGGCGCCGGCCGTCGCACCGCCGCCGGGCCCGGTGGCGGACGAGGACTTCTACCGCCAGGGCCCGCGGATGGACCAGGCCTGGTGAGCCGTCAGGCCGGTTTGAGCTCTCCGGTGAAGTAGGCGACGAGGTCCGGGGTCCGGCGCCCGCGGTCGATCGAGACGTAGAGCCCGGCCGCCCGGCGGTCGTCGGCGCCGAAGAGCACGATCCCCGTGGCGCTGCCGACCCCGGCGACGTACCGGCCGTGCAGCCCGCCGCCGTCCCAGGTGCCGCGCTCGACGGTGCCGTCGCCCATCTGCAGCTTCGCGCCCGCCTCGATCTCGTCGACGGTCACGCCCTGGTAGTAGCTCACGGCGGCGCCCTGGCCGAACCCGCAGGTGACGGCCGTCTGGGCGTGCACCAACCGGGCCACGGAGTCGGCGGTCCGGCAGGTGGCGCGGTCCGGGACGGTGCCGGCCAGCGAGCGCAGGCACGGGGTGAACCCGGCCTGGTCGCGCTGGGTCGTCGTCGTACAGTCCACAGTGGACTCGGCGGCGGAGTCGCTCGTGGTGACCAGCACGACGACCGTCACCACGACGGCGACGACCACGAGCACGGCGAGCGCGATGAGCCACGGCTTCGTGGTCTTCTTCGGCTCCGGCGACGGCGGCGCGTATCGAAGAGGCGGTTGTTGCTGCCAGGGCTGCGGCCGCGGCGGCGTCACGGGCGGCCGGACCGGCGCGAAGGTGGGCACGGTGAGGTCGGCGGTGGTGCTGAGGGGAACGTGGTGGAGGCCGAACGCGACGGCGGTTTCGGGCCGGTCCTGCGTGGTCGGCGTGACGCCGAGCTGGCGCCCGAGCAGCGTGGCCAGCAACGGCATCCGGCTCGGCCCGCCGACGAGGTAGACGCCGGCGAGCTGCGCGGGGGTCAGGCCCGCGCGGTGGATCGTCGCGGCGAGCAGTTCGGCGCTGCGCAGCAGGCTGGGCCGCACGAGCGCTTCGAGCTCGTCGCGGCTGACCAGGACGTCACCGAACGGCTCGGGCATCGGCACGTGGGTCTGGGTGTGCCGGGAGAGGCTTTCCTTGGCGTCACGGACATCCTGCAGCAACGCGCGCCGGGTGCGGCGGTCGGCGGTGGACTGCGGACGCAGAAGCCGTTGCCACTGCGCGGGATCGGCGTGCGAGACCGAGCGGCCGATGTGCACGAGCAGCGCCTGGTCGATGTCGAGGCTGCCGAGGTCGGGCAGGCCCCCTTCGGCGAGCACGGCGAAGCCCTGCCGGGAAACGCCGACGACGGCGCAGTCGAAGGTGCCGGCGCCGAGGTCGTAGACGCCGATGGGGCCGGTGTTGCGATGGCCGATGCTCGCGTAGTGCGCGGCTGCGGCAACCGGCTCGGGGATCAGCCGGACATCACCGAACCCGGCTTTGGCGGCGGCGGTGCGGATCGCGTCCTGCCGGGTGGCGCCCCAGCCGGCGGGGTGCGAGATCCGCGTCTGCCCGGGCGGCCGGCCGAGCTGCCGTTCGGCTTCCTCCCCGACCCTGCGCAGGACGGCGGCGAAGGCGTCGGTGACCTCCACTGTGGAATCGCCGAGCCGCAGGGTGCCTTCGTCGATGCGCCGCTTGGGGTTGGGCTCGAACCGGCTGGGATCGAGCCGCGCCCGCCGTTCGGCGTCCTGCCCGACGACGAGCAGGCCGTCATCGTTGACGAAGACGGCGGAGGACATGGTGACGGACCCATCGACCTCGACGGCCCGCGGCCCGCGCCCGAAGGCAGAGAGGACAGCGACGGTGCTGGAGGTCCCGAAGTCGATCGACAGCACGTCCACGCGGATACCCTCCCAAGCTCCGCCCGGCATCGTCTCACGGACCCCAACACGGCTCTCGGTGCGTCGGACACAAGCAGAAAGGGCGGCTCCCCTTCCGGGGAACCGCCCTTTCTGCCGTGCTGCTCAGCCGATCACTCGCTTTCGGCTTCGCCGCCCTGCTCCTCGTGGCCCGCGCCGATGCTGACCGGCGGGGCGTCCGGGACCGACGACGGCTTGCGCTCACCGCGGAAGGTGAACCGGGCCTGGTCGTCCTTGTCCTCGGGGTTGCCGCTCCAGCCCTCGACGTCGACCAGGATGATCTGGCCGGGCTCGACCTCGCCGAAGAGGATCTTCTCCGACAGCTGGTCCTCGATCTCGCGCTGGATCGTGCGACGCAGCGGCCGCGCGCCCAGCACCGGGTCGAAGCCGCGCTTGGCCAGCAGGGCCTTGGCCTTCGCCGTCAGCTCCAGCTCCATGTCCTTGGCCTTGAGCTGCTTCTCCACGCGGCCGATCATCAGGTCGACCATCATGATGATCTGGTCCTGCGTCAGCTGGTGGAACACGATGATGTCATCGATCCGGTTCAGGAACTCCGGGCGGAAATGCTTCTTCATTTCCTCGTTGACCTTCTGCTTCATCTTCTCGTACCGGGTGCCGGTGTCGTTGGACCCGGCGAACCCGAGCGAGACGGACTTCGAGATGTCCGACGTGCCCAGGTTGGACGTGAAGATGAGGACCGTGTTCTTGAAGTCGACCGTGCGACCCTGACCGTCGGTCAGGCGGCCGTCTTCCAGCACCTGCAGCAGCGTGTTGTAGATCTCCTGGTGCGCCTTCTCGATCTCGTCGAACAGGACCACCGAGAACGGCTTGCGACGCACCTTCTCCGTCAGCTGGCCACCCTCTTCGTAGCCCACGTAGCCCGGAGGGGCACCGAAGAGCCGCGACGCGGTGTAGCGGTCGTGGAACTCGCCCATGTCGATCTGGATGAGCGCGTCGTCCTCGCCGAACAGGAACGCCGCCAGCGCCTTCGACAGCTCGGTCTTACCGACACCGGACGGGCCGGCGAAGATGAACGAGCCCGACGGGCGCTTCGGGTCCTTCAGACCGGCACGCGTACGGCGGATCGCCTGCGAGACGGCCTTGACCGCGTCCTCCTGGCCGATGATGCGCTTGTGGAGCTCGTCCTCCATGCGCAGCAGCCGGGTGGTCTCCTCCTCGGTCAGCTTGAACACCGGGATGCCGGTCCAGTTGGCCAGCACCTCCGCGATCTGCTCGTCGTCGACCTCGGCGACGACGTCGAGGTCGCCGTCCTTCCACTGCTTCTCCCGCTCGCCCTTCTGGCCGAGGAGGGTCTTCTCCTCGTCACGCAGGCGGGCGGCCCGCTCGAAGTCCTGCGCGTCGATCGCGGACTCCTTGTCGCGGCGGACGTTCGCGATCTTCTCGTCGAACTCGCGCAGGTCCGGCGGCGCGGTCATCCGGCGGATGCGCATCCGGGCGCCGGCCTCGTCGATCAGGTCGATCGCCTTGTCCGGGAGGAACCGGTCGTTGATGTACCGGTCCGCCAGGGTCGCGGCGGCGACCAGCGCCGAGTCGGTGATCGAGACGCGGTGGTGCGCCTCGTACCGGTCGCGCAGGCCCTTGAGGATCTCGATCGTGTGCTCCAGCGACGGCTCGCCGACCTGGATCGGCTGGAACCGGCGCTCGAGGGCGGCGTCCTTCTCGATGTACTTGCGGTACTCCTCGAGCGTGGTCGCGCCGATCGTCTGCAGCTCACCGCGGGCGAGCATCGGCTTCAGGATCGAAGCCGCGTCGATCGCACCCTCGGCGGCACCCGCCCCGACCAGCGTGTGCAGCTCGTCGATGAACAGGATGATGTCGCCGCGGGTCTTGATCTCCTTGAGCACCTTCTTCAGGCGCTCTTCGAAGTCACCGCGGTAGCGGGAGCCGGCGACCAGGGAGCCCAGGTCCAGCGTGTAGAGCTGCTTGTCCTTGAGCGTCTCGGGCACCTCGCCCTTGACGATGCTCTGCGCGAGGCCCTCGACGACGGCGGTCTTGCCGACGCCGGGCTCGCCGATGAGCACCGGGTTGTTCTTGGTCCGGCGGGACAGGACCTGCATGACCCGCTCGATCTCCTTGCCGCGCCCGATGACCGGGTCGAGCTTGCCCTCGCGGGCGAGCACGGTCATGTTGCGGCCGAACTGGTCCAGCACCAGCGACGACGACGGGGTGCCTTCACCACGGCCGCCGGAACCGGTTTCGGTGGACTCCTTGCCCTGGTAGCCCGAGAGCAGCTGCAGCACCTGCTGGCGGACGCGGTTCAGGTCCGCACCCAGCTTGACCAGCACCTGCGCGGCGACGCCTTCGCCCTCGCGGATCAGGCCCAGCAGGATGTGCTCGGTACCGATGTAGTTGTGGCCGAGCTGCAGCGCTTCGCGCAGCGACAGCTCCAGCACCTTCTTCGCCCGCGGCGTGAACGGGATGTGCCCGCTCGGCGCCTGCTGGCCCTGGCCGATGATCTCTTCGACCTGCTGGCGCACGCCCTCCAGGGCGATGCCCAGCGACTCCAGCGCCTTGGCGGCGACACCCTCACCCTCGTGGATCAGACCCAGGAGGATGTGCTCGGTGCCGATGTAGTTGTGGTTGAGCATCCTGGCCTCTTCTTGAGCCAGGACGACCACCCGCCTCGCGCGGTCGGTGAACCTCTCAAACATGTGCACTCCCTCGACTGCTGCGCCGGCGGCCCGTTTCCATCGTGCTTTCACCGCGATGGATTCAGCACCGTGAGACCACTCTAGTAGCCAAGCGGTCGCGCTGGCGTACCACTACGGCTGTTCTGGGTCTTTCCCGCACCCGGACGTGGGGTCTTCCGGGTGCTTCCATCATCAGGTTGCCCTGCACCTTTACGTCAAGCCCAACGTGCGAGTGGCCACTCGGATTCCGCCATCCGCGCGGTGTCCGCTCACCGCGAACAGGTCCGCAACCTGGGAGTGACCGGGGCGACAGCCACCCGATCGGCGGAGTCCTGTTAGGTTAGGCAGACCTAAGGAGGACGCCGTTGACCCAGCCGAGTACCCGCGAGACGGACGGCCTCGCGCCCTCCCTGCGGCGGCTCGACCTGCGGCGGGACGTCCCGGAAGGCTGGATCCGCTGCTCGACGGCCCTGGCCGGGCCCTTCGACGAGTGGCGCACGCGGCTGGCCGGTTGGCTGGCGCGCGAGTACGGCGAGGCGCCACCCAGGACCGTCGACGCGTACCTGGTCGCGTGGTACCTGCACATCCCGGCCCAGGTGGGCGCGCTGCTGCTGCACCACGAGCGGCGGGTGCCTTCACTCCGCCCCGAGGACCTGGCGTTCCGCGTCGGAGCGGGTCAGCCGTACCCGGACGCCCTGGCGGTGCTCGCCGACGGGTTCTGCTGCCTGCCGACCGACCCGGCCTCGGCGGCGCCCGGAGCGACGGTGGTCCGCGACGAGCGAGCCCTGGCGGCGGTCCTCCGGGCCCGATACACGGCCCACGCGGCCCGGTTCGTCCAGGCCTACGGACCCCAAAGCCGCTTCGGCCGCCGTACCCTCTGGGCCGCGGCGACCGACGCGCTGGAGAACGCCCTGTGGGGAGCCGGCCGAGCGGGCGGCACCCCGGAGGCGGAGGGGGCGGGCGTCGCGGACGCGGCCCTGGTGCTCGACTCGCGGTACCCGCCGCTGACGTCGGCGTCGACGTTGCGCTGGGTGGACCGGGGGTGGACGCGGCGGAGGGAGAGCTGCTGCTTCTCGTACTTGCTCCCGGCCGAGCCGGAGTGCGACGGCTGCCCGCGCACCTGTGCCCGGTAGTCGGCCGCCCCCGCCCGTCCCGGGTGCGAGCTGGATGGTGCGGCCGTGCCCGCTGCCGCTGGTGATGCGGGCGGGAATCTCGTGCCAGGGAAGGGTGCGATCTCCCTGAAAGCGTGGTTCGCGCCACGTTGACGCAGGTAGCGAGCATGTCGGGCGGTGGTGCGTCGGCGCGGCTACCCGCCTGGCCAAGCCGAACGAGGGCCGTGCCCGTCCTGCGACCGGCCTACAGACCAGGACAAACCCCCGCCCGTCCCAAGCGGGGCCCGGCAAAGTCGCAGTGGCTCGCTCACTCGCAGCTCCGCCAACACCGCCCCTCCGGCCCCGCCCCACCAGACAGCCCCCGCCCATCCCAAGGGGGGCGACCCCGACTCCATTCTATCGGCGACCTGCGACAAACCCCCCGGATCGCCATCCGAGCCCCGAAGCTGTCCACATCCCAGCCGGCCTGTGGACAACCCTCAGCGAGAGCGGGTCCACCGCGGGTCCCGCCCCGAGGCCCCCAGCGCCCGCTCCAGCACCGGGGCGTCCGCGGGCACCGCCACCGCCGGCCCGTAGACCCCCATCGAGCGCGCCTGCTCGCCCATGGCCACCGCGGACTCGTACACCGCCGTCGCCGCCTCGGGGGCGCAGCGGAGCTCCTGGCCGCTCGCCCGGGCCAGGTCCCAGCCGTGCAGGACGAACTCGCCCAGCACCATGTCGCCGACCACCGGCGCCGGGAGGCGGGTCGTCCCCAGCGCCGTCATTCCCGTCCACGCCGATGGCGTCCCGAACACGTCCACGAGCGTCTCCGTCTGCTTCTCCAGCGCCGCCCGCCAATCCTCGGTGACGACTTCGGCCGCCGACGGCGGTGGTGGCTCCTCACGGCGTCCCGCGGCGACCAGCCACGGGCCCCAATACAAAAGGTGGTTCAGCAGCCCGCGGACGTCGTAGCCGGCGCACGGTGTCGGGGCGGACAGGTCGGCCACGGCGTGGGCGACCCGCAGGAACTCGGCCGCGGCGGGCCGCATCAGCTCGGCAGTCATCCCGCGATCCAATCCGCCCGCCGGCGCGGCCGTCTTGAAAGAACGCGACAGCTACCGTGGACGCCGTGGGCGAGCACCGGATCCCGCGCGGCATCGTGGCCGAGGCCACCGCGCGCACGATGTTCACGCTGACCAGGCACCCGCCCGCGCCCGAGCTGGCGGACCTCGTCGAATACCACTGGGTGCTGCGCTGGGACCTGCGCGGCAAACCACCCCACGAACAGCGCGTCCTGCCGAACCTCGCGGTGCACGCGGCGTTCTTCCCCGGTGCGTCCGGCGTGTACGGCCCGGCCCACGACATCTTTTCCCACCGCCTCGAAGGCCGCGTCCAGGGCTTGGGTGTGCGTTTCCGGCCCGGGTGCTTCCGCGCGTTCCTCGGTGGCCCGGTGAGTGACATCACCGACCGCGCTGTCCCGCTCGCCGACGTTTTCGGTCCGACGGCGATCGAAGCCGCGGAATCGGTGCGGACCGCCGCCGATGACGCGCAAATGGTCCGCGCGATCGACAACTTGCTGATCGCAAAACCCACCGGCCTGTCGACGTCCGCGCGACGCGCCGCCGAGGCCGTGGAATCAATCGCACGCGATCCCGGAATTATCCGGGTGGCGCAACTGTGCGCGGGTACTGGACTAACCACCCGGTCCGTGCAGCGGTTGTTCGCCGAACACGTCGGCTGCACACCCAAGTGGGCGATCCGGATATACCGCCTCAACGACGCGGCACAGCGGATCGCCGCGGAAGGGGAGCCGGATTACGCCGGTCTGGCGGTTCGACTGGGCTATAGCGACCAGTCGCACTTCATCCGCGATTTTCACACCGTGACGGGTCAACCGCCGGCCGAGTACGCCCGCACGACCCGGGCGGACCGCGAACACGCACCGGACAACGATCGGACATGAAGAAAGCCGCCGGGCGAATTCGCCCGGCGGCTTCGACTGAAACCCCGCGTGGAGGAGTTCCCCGCCCCGCCCGGTGACCTGCGGACACCGGGTGAGAGGCGAAGGATCCTCAGTTCTTCTTGTGGTACGCCTCGACGACCTCGGACGGGATCCGGCCCCGGTCCGAAACGGCGTAACCGTTCTTGCGCGCCCACGACCGAATGGCCTGGTTCTGCTCACGGTCGACAGCGGCCGGCCGGGCCGAGCCCTTGCCCGCGACCGGGCGAACCGAAGCGCGCTTGCGGCCACCCGCGCGACGCGCGTGCTCGACATACTGGGCGAGGGCGTCCCGCAGCTCCTCGGCGTTATCCGAAGAGAGGTCGATCTGGTAGCTGACGCCGTCCAAACCGAACTCGACGGTCTCTTCCGCCTCACTGCCGTCGAGGTCGTCGACCAGCGAGACGAGCACCTTCTGTGCCATCCGATTCCTCCTGCGGGGACTTGCTCAATGATCTGGTTACGGGGCGAGCCCCGGGACAGAAGTCTTTGTCTAGAACATTAGTACCCGCTTCTGGAGGACAGTGCAAATCTCATTGCGGTAAACGACACCGCCGGGTTATTCGGGACGCACGAGCGGGAAGAGGATCGTCTCCCGGATACCGAGACCGGTCAGCGCCATGAGGAGCCGGTCGATCCCCATTCCGACGCCACCGCTCGGCGGCATTCCGTACTCCAGGGCCCTCAGGAAATCCTCGTCGAGGCGCATGGCTTCGCTATCGCCCTGCGCGGCCAGCAGCGACTGTTCGGTGAGCCGTTCCCGTTCGACGACCGGATCGACCAGCTCGGAGTATCCGGTGGCGAGTTCGAATCCGCGCACGTAGAGGTCCCACTTCTCGGCCACCCCGGCCCGCGAGCGGTGCTGCCTCGTCAATGGGGACGTCTCCAGCGGAAAATCACGGACAAACGTGGGAGCGTGCAGGTGATCTCCGACGAGGTGCTCCCACAGTTCCTCGACCAGCTTCCCGTGACCCAGCTTCGGATCCACTTCCAGGCCCCTGGCCTGCGCGAATCCGTGCAGTTTGGCGGCGGGCGTCTCCGGCGTCACCTCTTCGCCGAGGGAATCGGACAACGACTCGTACATTCCGAGTGTGGTCCATTCGCCGGACAGGTCGTACTCCGAACCGTCGGGCAGGGTGATGACCTGGGTGTCCAGCACCGCTTGCGCGGCCTCCTGGATCAGCTCCCGCGTCATCACCGCATTCGTGTCGTAAGTGGCGTAGGCCTCGTAGTACTCGAGCATCGCGAACTCCGGCGAGTGCGAGGAGTCGCTGCCCTCGTTCCGGAAGTTGCGGTTGATCTCGAAGACCTTCTCGATGCCGCCGACGACGCAGCGCTTGAGGTAGAGCTCCGGCGCGATCCGCAGGAAGAGCTCCATGTCGAACGCGTTCGAGTGCGTGACGAACGGGCGGGCCGCGGCGCCGCCGTGCAGCGTCTGCAGCATCGGCGTCTCGACCTCGGTGAACCCGCGGCGGTGGAACGACTCCCGCAGCGACCGGACCACGCCGGCGCGCGTGCGCACGACGTCCCGCGCGCGCGGGCGCATGATGAGGTCGACGTAGCGCTGGCGGATCCGCGTCTCCTCGGCCAGGTCCTTGAAGGCGTTGGGCAGCGGGCGCAGCGCCTTCGACGTGATGCGCCAGGAATCGGCCATCACGGACAGCTCGCCGCGCTTGGACGTGATGACCTCACCCTGCACGAACACGTGGTCGCCGAGGTCGACGTCGGACTTCCACGCGGCCAGCGCGTCCTCGCCGACCTTCGCCAGGCTGATCATGGCCTGCAGCTCGGTGCCGTCACCCTCGCGGAGGCTGGCGAAGCACAGCTTGCCCGTGTTGCGCAGGAACATCACCCGGCCGGTGACGCCGACGGTCTCGCCGGTGGCGGTGTCGACGGGCAGCCCTTCATGCGCGGCGCGCACCTCGGCCAGCGAGTGCGTGCGGGGTACCTCGACCGGGTAGGGATCGATACCCTCCGCGAGGATCCGGTCGCGCTTCTCCCGGCGCACCCGCATCTGCTCGGGCAGTTCGTCTTCGGCGGGCTCGCTGGTGGGAGGGGGCTTTTCGGTCATGGCCCTAGGGTACGAACCCGGCTGAGCGCTACGCCAACCGGATTACCTTTCCTTTCCGTCCATACCGAGTC
Organism: Amycolatopsis sp. NPDC005961; assembly: GCF_040629235.1. Taxonomy (NCBI): domain Bacteria; kingdom Bacillati; phylum Actinomycetota; class Actinomycetes; order Pseudonocardiales; family Pseudonocardiaceae; genus Amycolatopsis; species Amycolatopsis sp. NPDC005961. Next base: position 16,780 of record NZ_JBEXVF010000024.1, read on the forward strand.
GTTCGTTAGCGATCCGGCGACAGTCACGGCCGATGGCTTTCGCGGCAACGGTTGCTCGCCGCTCGGAGGTCGGCCCGCTTCCGGCCGGATCGGTAACCTGGCCCGGTGAGTGACCCCACGCACGCCCAGCGTGCTTCTTCCTTCGGCAGCCGAGCGGCCGCGTACGCCGAGCACCGGCCCGGCTACCCGCGGGAAGCGATCGAATGGGGCCTTTCGGGCGCGACCGGAACGCCGCGCCGGGTGCTCGACCTGGGTGCCGGAACGGGCAAGCTCACCCTCGGCCTGGCCGAGCTCGGACTCGACGTCACGGCGGTCGAACCGGACCCGGAAATGCGCGCCGAACTGGGGCGGACCGTGCCCGGGGCGACGTCTCTGAAGGGCCGGGCGGAACGGATCCCGTTGCCCGACGCCGGAGTCGACGCGGTTTTCGTCGGCCAGGCGTTCCATTGGTTCGACGTGCCGGCGGCGATGACGGAGATCGCGCGCGTGCTACGCCCGGGCGGCGTGCTGGTGCCGATGTGGAACTACGAAGACGATTCGGTGCCGTGGGTCGAGCAGTTCACCTCACTCGGCCGCGATGGGGCCCGGAAGCCGGCCCGGACGGACGGTTTGCGAGAGATGGCGCACCCGGAGTTCGCCGCGTTCGAAAGCGATCGGTTTCGCCATGTGCAACGGCGGACGGCGGAGAGCCTGCTGGAAACGATCGGGACGTATTCGATGGTGATCGTCTCGGCACCGGGCGAGTCGTCGGCGATGCTGACGCGGATGCGCGAGTTCCTGTCGGCGAATCCGGCGACGGCGGACGGCGAGTTCGACCTGCCCCTGATCACCTGGGCTCTCCGCGCGCGACGCCGGTGAGACATTTTTCGTCACCACGCATTGACCTCGATCAAGCTCGAGGTTCGACACTGGTGTGATGAGCAGGAAATCACTGGGGCGGACCCTGATCTCGCTGGTGTCGGTGGTGACGGCCGTGGGCCCGTACCGCGCCGACTGGAACGAAACGCACGTCAAGAACCCCGCTTGGCCACCGCACGCGAAGTTCCACAACGGCCAGACGATGAGCCTCGGGCTCGCGCTCGGGATCACCAGCCTCTGGCAGCTGTGGCGCCGCCCGACCCGGGAGAGCCTCGACGCGGGGGCGGTCCTGGCGTCCCTGTACTGGCTGACGCAGATCTCGGCGCTGGCCTACCCGGGTTCGAAGGCGGTGGACCCGCCGGGGACGGCCAAGTTCCCCCAGGCCGTGGTGGCTTTCCCGGCGTTGGGCATCACCGCGCTGGGCTACCTGCTGGAGCGACGCCGGCTGGCTCGCGACTAGCCGTCAGGACCGGGTGTTCCGCTCGAACACCAGCCGCAAGCCCAGCAGCGTCAAATCCGGCACGTGCTCGGTGATCGTCTCCGACTCGCTGATCACCAGGGGCGCCAAGCCGCCGGTCGCCAGGACCGCCACCGGTTCCGTGCCGTTCGGCGACAGCTCCCGGACGATCCGCCGGACCAGCCCGTCGACCTGGCCGGCGAAGCCGTACAGGATCCCCGACTGCAGGCACTCCACCGTGTTCTTCCCGATCACCGACCGCGGCGGCACCAGCTCGACCTTCCGCAACGCCGCCGCGCGCAACGCCAGCGCGTCCACCGAAATCTCGATGCCCGGCGCGAACGCCCCGCCCAGGAACTCGCCCCGGGCGGAAATGGCGTCCACGTTGGTCGACGTCCCGAAGTCGACCACCACGCACGCCGAATCGTGGAGGTGGTGCGCGGCCAGCGTGTTCATCAGCCGGTCCGCGCCCACCTCCTTCGGGTTGTCCACCAGCAGGGCCACGCCCGTGCGGACGCCCGGCTCCACCACGATCTTCGGGACGCGGTCGTAGTAGCGCGAAAGCATCACCCGCAGCTCGCGCAGCACCGCCGGCACCGTCGACAGCGCGCTGATGCCCGTCACCGCGTCCGCGTGCGGGCCCAGCAGGCCGCGCACCGTCAACGCCAGCTCGTCGGCCGTCATGCGCGCGTCCGTGCGCATGCGCCAGTCCCCGACGAGTTCGGTGCCGGAGTACAGCCCCAGCACGATGTTCGTGTTGCCGACGTCGACGGTGAGCAGCAAGCGGGTCAGCTTTCCGCGTGCAGCAGCGCGTCGAGGCGGCGGGCGTCCGCCGTCTCCGCGACCGGGAACACCGCCGTCTCCTCTTCCGGCGGCAGCGTCACCGTGCCGGACAGCAGCCCCGAGCCCTCGGGCGCGTAGCCCGGGTCGGCGTGCCGGTGGACGATCCGGTTGTCCGCGTCGACGAACACCACGCGTGGCTCGTACGTCGCGGCTTCGGCGTCGTCCATCTGGCCGTACGAAATGAGGATCACCAGGTCGCCCGGGTGCACCAGGTGCGCCGCGGCGCCGTTGATGCCGAGCACGCCGGTGCCGCGCTCACCCTTGATGACGTAGGTCTCCAGCCGCGCGCCGTTGGTGACGTCCACAATGGACACCTGTTCCCCCGGCAGCAGGTCCGCGGCCTCCATCAGGTCCTCGTCGACCGTCACCGAGCCGACGTAGTGCAGGTCGGCCTGGGTCACGGTGACGCGGTGGATCTTCGACTTGAGCATGGTGCGGTACATCGTGGACTCCTATTCCCCTGCGTCCCGCTCCGGCTGCGCTGGGTGATCTACCGAAGCACCGAGCAGCACCGGAACGTTGTCGATCAGCCGGGTACTCCCCACCCGGGCCGCGATCAACAGTCGTGCCTCACCGTCGACGGGCGCGGGCCCGAGGTCGGTTCCCCTCAACTCCAGGTAATCCACCTCGACCGCGGGCCGCGCGGCCAGGGTCTTCCACGCGGTCTCGAGGACCGCGTCGGCACCGTCGCGCCCGACGAACGCCCCCGCGGTGAGGGCGGCCGACAGGACGACGGCGTCTTCACGCTGTTCGGGCGTCAGGTAGACGTTGCGCGACGACAGCGCCAGCCCGTCGCGCTCCCGCACCGTCGGCACGCCCATGACGTGCGTGTCGATGTTCAGGTCGCGCACCATCCGCTTGATCAGGACCAGCTGCTGGTAGTCCTTCTCACCGAAGAGCGCGTAGTCCGGGCGAAGCAGGTTGAACAGCTTCGCCACGACGGTGAGCACGCCGGCGAAGTGGCCGGGCCGGACAAGGCCCTCCAGCTCGTCGCCGAGCGGGCCCGGGTGCACGGTCACGACGGCGCCTTCGCCGTAAAGGGCGTCGGCGCTGGGCGTGAACGCGATTTCGACGCCGTCCTCGGTCAGCACGGCCAGATCGGCGTCGAGCGGCCGCGGGTACGCCTCGAAGTCCTCGCCCTCGCCGAACTGCAGCGGGTTGACGAAGATCGAGGTCGCCACGACGTTGTTCGGCAGCCGCTTCGCGCGGCGGATCAGCTCGCGGTGCCCTGCGTGCAGCGCGCCCATGGTCGGCACGAGCGCCAGCTTGCGGCCGACGCCGTGCAGGGCCTTGCTGACCTGGCTCATCTGCTCGGGCGACGCGAACGTGTTCAGCGTGCCGCGGCTGAATTTCGGTGTGGTCACTGGTCTTGGTGCCCTTCGGCGGGATCGTCGAGGAGTTCGGTGAGGTCCTTGGCGGCCGCGGTGTCCAGCAGCCCGGCAGCCGAGGAACGCGCCACCGTGCGCTTGGCCAGTGCGCGGTAGGCCGGCGCCACGTCCGGCGCCCGGTCCGCCAGCACCGCGAGGTGCTTGCGGACGGTACCGGTGTCGCCACGCGCGACCGGGCCCGTGAGCGCGCGGTCGCCGTGTCGGAGAACATTATCCAACGCCGCCGAAAGCAGGGGCGCCACCAGGCGTTCGGAATGCCCGATTCCCGCGTCCCGCAACATTTCCGCGCAGTCGGCGACCAGCGTCATCAGGTGGTTCGCGCCGTGGGTCAACGCTGCGTGGTACAGCGCTCGCACGGAGTCGGGGATGCGCACCGGCTCGGCCCCCATCTCGACCGCGAGAGCCTCGCCGACGCTCCACGCGGCGTCGTCGCCGGCCGCCGCCGTGACGCCGATGCTGCACGCCGCCAGCCGCTCGAGGTCCTCCTCGCGGCCGGTGAACGTCATCACCGGGTGCAGCGCCAGCGGCAGCGCGCCGGCCTCGGCGGCGGGCGCCAGCACGTCGATGCCCTGCGCGCCGGAGGTGTGCACGACGATCTGCCCGGGCCGCAGCGACCCGGTCGCGACGAGCCCGCGGACCATACCGGCCAGCGCGTCGTCGGGGAGGGCGAGGATCACCAGGTCCGCCGCGCGGACGGTTTCGTCGGGCGGCAGCAGCGGCACGTCGGGGAGGAGGCGTTCGGCACGGGCCAGCGACGCGGCGGACAGCCCCGACGCGGCGACCACGGTGTGCCCCGCCCGGGCCAGCGCGGCGCCGAGCACACTGCCCACGCGACCGGCGGAAACGACACCGACCGCGAGACGAGCGGGCCTATTCATGGCGTGCGCCTGTGGACGCTCATGGTGGGCAGACTCCCTCTGCTCTCGTTCCAGTCCCGTTCCGGGTACCGGACGAACGGCGCGAGACTAACTCGATTGAGCGCGTGGCGTTGAACCCGGGTGACCAGCTTCACCCGGACCGGGTCACCCTTGCGGAGCTTCCTGGGCGAGGCGCGTCGCCTCCGCCCGAGCGGCCTTCAACGTGTGCAGCAGCTCCTGCTGGCGTTGCCGGTCGACGTCGGTGGTGAGCTCCCGCCGGTCCAGGAAGGCGAGCTCGGTCACGCTCGCCTGGTAGACGGCGACGGCTTTGGCGGCCTGTTTGCCGGACTGGCGCTTCGCCTGCCGCCGCCAGGCCCGGCGGCCGGGCAGGCTGGCCAGCAGGTCGACCTCCGACGGCGCGATCCAGCGCGCCGCGGCCATGTGCGGCAGGGCGGTCGCGATGATCCGCTGCTCACGCCGTCTCTGGAGGACGACCAGGTAGACCACGCCGAGGAACAGCGGCAGCATGATCAGGAAGTAGACGGTGAGGAACTTCGACCCGCCGAGCAGCGCGGCGCTGTTCCACAGCGCGTGCAGGCAGACGGCGGCCAGGTAGCCGGCGAGCGGCGCGAGGACCTTCAGGTACTTCGTGGTGGTCCGCGCGGCGATACCGATGCCGATGCCGGTCAGCACGGCGAACAGCGGGTGCGTGAACGGCGCGAGGACACCGCGGAGGAAGAACGCCGTGATGACGCCCTGGCTGTGCCCGTCGCCGAAGCCGTAGTCGTTGAAGGCCCGGCCGAAGTAGTAGATGTTCTCGGTGAACGCGAAGCCTGCGGCGCTGAAGCCGGCGTAGACGACCCCGTCCACGACGCCGTCGAACTCGCTGGACCGGCGCCAGAGGATGAGGACGACGAAGAGCGCCTTCGCGGCCTCCTCGACGATGGGCGCGGAGACCAGGGCGGCGACGGTGTTGCCGCTGCCCTTGCCGAGCAGCTCGTCCCCGACGGCTTCGGCGGTCGTGTTGATGAGCAGCGCGGTGATCGTCGCGATGCAGGCGCCCCAGGCGAAGGCGAGCAGCAGGAACTTGGCCGGTTCGGGCTCCCAGCGGTCGACCCAGAGGAACCCGGCGACCACACCCGCGACCGGTACGAGGGCGGCGAGGACGCCGATGGTGACGGCGAGGGGTCCGACCCGCGCCGTGGCCACGGCGAACAGGACCAGGCCGCACAAGGCGACGACCAGCAGCCCGAGCACCGGCAGCAGCACGGTGATCCGGCGAGGCCGCCGTCCGCGATCAAGTCCCGTCGCGGGCGAGAGGGTTCCGCTCACAGCCGGTCACCCTACGCAGACCGGACAGGAAGAGAAACGCCACCTGGCACACACGGCGCGTCCCGCGGCCCGGCCGGGCTCAGTCTTCCGCGCGACGGCGGCGGCGGGGCGTCGAGCCCGTGCCGCCGTTCGCCGCCAGCAGCTCGCTGACCGACCGGCCCGCCGTGTGCGAACCGCTGCCCGGTGGCGGCGGTGCCTCGGGCGACCGGTGGCCGTTGCGGGCGTGCCCGTTGCTCGCGCCGTTGCCGTTGTGGCCGTTGCCGTTGTGGGCGTTGCCGTTGTGGGCGCTGCCGTTGTGGCCGTTGCCGTTGTGCTGCCCCACGTCCGCCGGGTCGACCGGGGTCATGTTGCGGCGCGACATCGACGCCCGCTCGGCGACCATGCCTTCCCACGCCGGGGGCTCGCCGTCCGGACGACGGCGACGGCCGCCGCCCGTGGGCTCGGGGGCGGGCACCGCCGGCATCTGCTGCGACTCGTCCGGCTTGCGGCGACGGCCACCCGAGCGGCCCTGGTAGTCGCGGACCGACTCCGGGAGCGTCGGGTTCACCATCGGCGCGTCGGCCTTCGCGGCGTCGGCGGGCGCGCGGTGCGAGCCCCCGTGCCGGGAGGCCGGCTCGTCGAGGATCGGCGACATGTCCGCCCGCGAGAACTGCTCCAGCCGCGACGGACGGCGGCCGTCGGCGGCCGGGACCGGCGTGGTCGGCGGCACCACCGGGGGCAGGTTCGTGCGCGACGGCTGCCGCTGCGCCGGGCCGGTGTTCGGCACCGGCGTCGTCGGCGGGACGACCGGGGGAAGGTCGCGACGCGACGCGGAGGCGTCCCTCGGCATCGGCGGGACCTTCGGCTCGGGCGGCTTCGGCCGGTTCGGCCGCTGCCGCTCGGCGAAGTCGTCGCGGTTCTGGAAGGCCGCGCTCAGGTCGGTCACCGGCCGGAGGTCCGACCGGGACATCTCCGACGGCTTCACCGGCGGCGCCGGGCGGGGCGGCGCGGGCCGCGGCGGCTCGGGCGCCTTGCGCGGCTCGGGGCGCGCACCGTTCGGCTGGCCGCCGACGCGGGGGAGGTCCGACCGCGACATCTCGACGCGCGGAATGTCCGGACGCGACATCTCCACCCGCGGAATGGCGGGGATCGACCGCTCGACCCGCGGGATGTCGGTCATCGACCGCTCCACCCGCGGAATGTTGGTCATCGACCGTTCCACGCGCGGAATGTCCGGGCGCGACATCTCGACGCGCGGGATGTCGGGGCGCGACATCTCCACCCGGGGGATCTCCGGCATCGACCGCTCGACGCGCGGGATGTCCGACCGCGACACCTCGCCCGGCCGCACGGCCGGGCGGGCCGGGTCGACCCGCGGCAGGTCCGAACGCGACACCTCGGCGGGCCGCATCGCCGGCCGCGACAGCTCCGCGCGGCGCGCGGGCGGCGGCTCGGGACGGCGGATCTCCGTCTTCGGCTCCGGGGCGCGGCGGATCTCGGTCTTGGGCTCGGGCCGCGGCACCTGGCGCGTCGGCTCGGCGGCGGCCTCGGGACGGCGCTCGGGCTGCTTCGCGACCTCGTCCGGGTTCGGCAGCCGCATGGGCTGCGACTCGGCCTGGCGGCGGGCCGCTTCGGCGCGCAGCTCGGCGGCCTTCAGCTCGCGCTGCGCGGCGTTCAGCGCCGGGTCGACGGACGGCACCGGCGGACGGCGGTCGCTCAACGGCTTCGGCCGGGCCATCTGCTGGGTGCTCTGCACGTTGACGTTCGCCGGGGTCTTCGGGGCCGGCTTGCCGCCGAAGCCCTTGCCCTTGCCGAGGCCCTTGCCGTTCGCGGGCTTCCCGTTCGACGCCTTCCGGCGGCGCTCGTCGAGCACGCGGTCGATCAGCTCGGTCGGCCGCTCACCCTGCTCGGCCGGCTTCTTCCCGGACATCAGCTGCGCCGGCTTCTTCTTCGGCGCCGGGTCGGGGATCATCCGGTTGTCGTCGGACAGCTTGCGCATCCGGGTCGCCTGCGCGGTCAGCGCGACGCGTTCGAGCAGCACCTCGCCGCCGAACAGCGACTGGAGGCTGTCGCGCAGCGCGGACACCTCGAGGCGCAGCGCCTCCAGTTCCTCGCGGCCGCGGGAGTCGGACTCGCTGCGGTTCTCCGCCTCCACCTCCAGCTCGAATTCACGCCGGGCCGCGATCTCGCGTTCCAGCTCCAGCTCGTACACAGCCTGCGCCTCGGAAACCGCGTCCTCGCTCTGTGCCGCGTGCTTGCGGTACTTCACGGCGAGAAAAGCGCCGATCAGGGCAGCCCAGAGGGCGGCGACGATCCCGAGCCGGAGATAGCGGAGATCATCGCTGAGCACCAGTGCGAGGGTGGCTCCGATGGCGAGGACGAATCCGACGACGAGCCACGGCCTGCCCAGTAGGCGGCCGCGCGAGTCGTCACCCACGCCGGTCATGCCTGACACCGTACCTGCTCGTAATCCGAACGAGACCTACTCGGTCCCGCGAGCGGTGGGAATCCAGCGCTAACCGGTCATTCCGCGCGTGCGCTCACGGTCCTGGTCGCGCGGGGTCCGGCAGCAGTGCTCGAGCCACAAACCCGCTGCTACCAGGGCCGCGGAGGACACCACGCCGACCACGCCGGCGCGGGTGTCGAGCACCGCCGCGACGAGTTCGTCACGTCGCGGGATGAGGTAGGCGAGCGCGGCCAGCCAGGCGCCACCCATGAACGCCCCGGCGAGCGACGAAGCCTTCGCGAGGGCCACCGATCGGGCGATCCCGATCGCGGCGACGACGCGGCCGTTCTTGATCCGGGAGCGGATGGACAGCGCAAGCCCGCCCTCGACCACGGCCAGCACGGCGAAGGTGACGCCGGCGAACGTCGGCAGCTGGGGCAGCGAGCCGTACGCCACCAGGAAGAGCAGGTAGCCGAGGACCAGGCCGAGCACGAAGGCCACCACCAGGTCGCGGGGCCGGGTGAAGTGCATGGTTCAACCGTACCCAGCTCGGCCACCCGAAGCTGCGCACTACCCTTGACTCTCCCCCGACTGGAGAGTTCACCATGCGTCTTGTGGGCACCACCGCGACCTTCACCATCGGCGAGCTGGCCCGGCGGACCGGCCTGCCCGTCAAGACCATCCGCTTCTACTCGGACGAGGGCCTGCTGCCCCCGACCGACCGGACGGACGCCGGCTACCGGCTCTACGACGCCGCGGCGATGGCCCGGCTCGAGCTGGTCCGCACGCTGCGGGAGCTGGGCCTCGGGCTGGTCGACGTCTCCGCGGCCTTGACGCGGTCGGCGACCGTCGGCGAGCTGGCGACCCGGCACGTCGAGGCGCTGGACGAGCAGATCCGGCGGCTGCGGCTGCGCCGGGCGGTGCTGCGCGCGGTGGCCAAGCGTGATTCCGAGCTGGAGGAAGTGAACCTGATGAACCGTCTCGCGTCGATGTCCGACGAAGAGCGCAAGCGGCTGGTCGACGAGTTCTGGGACGAGATGGTCTCCGGGCTGGAGATCGACGAGGAGTTCTACCGGCGCGTGCGCGCGGGGAAGCCGGAGCTGCCCGACGATCCGTCGCCCGAGCAGCTCGAGGCCTGGATCGAGTTCGCCGAGCTGGTCCAGGACCCGGACTTCCGGGCCCTGATCCGCAGCATGAGCGAAACCCAGGCCCAGCAGATCCGCGACGGCGAGTTCGAGCAGCCGGCGGACGCCTGGCAGCAGAACTGGCCGGGCTGGGTCTCTCGTGCGGAAGCGGCCCTGACAGCCGGGAAAGCACCGACGTCGGAGGCGGGGCAAACGCTTGCGGCCGAGATCGCGACGGCGACGGCCGGGCCGGATCAGGACCCGGCGTCGGCGGAGTTCCGCGCGGAGATGGCGGACCGGTTCGCGACGAGCGGCGACCCGCGGGCCGAACGCTATTGGCAGCTGCTGGCGATCATCAACGGCTGGCCGCCGGTCCCGACGGCCCAGCCCGCGGTGCGGTTCATGATCGAGGCGCTGCGCGGCTGACCGCACAAGAACAACAGCTCGGCGACCGGCCGGGGGTGATGGGTAACGGACACCCCCGGTTCATCGATAGGTCATGTTCAGCGCAGCTCGAAGTCCGTGCGGCGGACCGACGCCAGGTCGTCGTCGGGGCGCGCGGCCAGCAGCGCCGCGATCGGGCCGTGCCCCGGCAGCACCGCGGCCGGCTCGATCTCCACCCACGGCACCAGCACGCTCGCGCGGTCCGGCGTCCCCGGATGGGGCAGCAGCAGCTCCGGGTCGCCGGACGTCACGCCGTCGACGGTGACCACGTCGACGTCCAGCGTCCGCGGTCCCCAGCGCAGCTCGCGCACCCGGCCCGCGGCCCGCTCGGCCGCCTGGCCCGCGCGCAGCCACGCCCAGTGGTCGCGCGCCGGGTCGTCGACGACGCAGACCGCGTTCAGGAAGTCCGGCTGGTCCTCGACGCCCCACGCCTTGGTCTCGTACACGCTCGACACCACGACCAGCGCGGGCCGCACGGCGTCCAGCGCCAGTTGCAGGAAGCCGAGCCGGTCGCCGAGGTTCGAGCCCAGCGAAAGGACGGCCCGGCTCATCGGTCGCGCCGGACCGTGACGGCCACGTCGTCGAAGGACAGCGGGATCGGCGCGGACGGCTTGTGCACCGTCACCTCGACCGCGCGCAGCCGCTCGTCGCGCATGACCTCGTCGGCGATCTTGCCCGCGACGCTCTCGATGAGGTCGTACGGCTCGCCCGCGACGATCCCGGCCGCCAGCTGGGCCAGCTCGCCGTAGTGCAGGGTCTTGGTCAGGTCGTCCGACGCGGCGGCGGGCCCGAGGTCCAGCCACACCGTGATGTCGACGACGAACTCCTGCCCGTCCCGCTTCTCGTGCTCGAACACGCCGTGGCGGCCGAACACCCGCAGGCCGGTCAGCGTGATCCGGTCAGACATCCGGCGAACCCTTCCACCACGCGGCCGCCACCGCGACCGCGTCCAGCGAAGCCCCGACCTCGTGCACCCGCACACCCCACGCCCCCGCGGCCGCGGCGAGCGCGGAAATGGCGGCGGTGGCGTCCTCACGGCCGTCCGGCGGTCGCGGCGTACCGTCCTTTTCGGACAGCAAGCGGCCGAGAAAACGTTTGCGCGAAGCACCGACGAGCACCGGGAAACCCAGGGACAGCAGCGAATCCAGGCCGCGCAGCAACGCCCAGTCGTGCTCCGCGTTCTTCGCGAAGCCCAGCCCGGGATCCAGCACGATCGCGCTCTCGGCGACCCCCGCCGCGAGCGCTTCGTCCACTCTGGACAGCAGCTCGGCGCGGACGTCGGCCACGACGTCGTCGTATTCGGCGAGCGCCTGCATGTCCCGGCTGTGCCCGCGCCAGTGCATGAGCACCCACGGCGCCCCGGACTCCGCGGCGACGCGCGCCATGTCCGGATCGGCCAGCCCGCCCGAGACGTCGTTGACCACCTTCGCCCCGGCGCCGAGCGCCGCGGCGGCGACGGAAGCGCGCGTGGTGTCGACCGACAGGTGGATGCCTTCGCCGGCGAGGGCGCGGATCACCGGGATGATGCGTGCCAGCTCGGTCTCGGCGTCGACCCGCGCCGCCCCCGGCCGGGTCGACTCACCGCCGACGTCGATCAGATCGGCACCGCGCGCCCACATCGCGCGGGCGTGCTCCAGCGCCTGGTCGAGCCCGAGGTACCGGCCACCGTCCGAAAAGGAATCCGGCGTCACGTTCAGCACGCCCATCACGACGCACCGGCCGGGAGCGGGAAGCCCCACGCTCACCGGCGCGCCTTGATCAGGTCGAGCGCCTCCGCCCGGGAGGAGGGGGAGTTCTTCAGCTGCCCCCGCACGGCGGAGGTGGTCGTGCGCGCCCCCGGCTTCCGGATGCCGCGCATGGCCATGCAGAGGTGCTCGGCCTCGATCACGACGATGACACCGCGCGGTTCGAGCTTCCGCACGAGGGCGTCGGCGACCTGGGATGTCAGGCGCTCCTGAACCTGCGGGCGCTTGGCGTAGAGGTCGACGAGCCGGGCGAGCTTGGAGAGCCCGGTGACCTTCCCGGCGGCGTTCGGGATGTACCCGACGTGCGCGACGCCGTGGAAGGGCACGAGGTGGTGTTCACACTGGCTGTACATCGGGATGTCCGTGACCAGCACGAGTTCCTCGTGCGACTCGTCGAACGTCTTGTCCAGAACCGAGTCCGGCTCGATGTACAGCCCGGCGAACATTTCCTGGTAGGCCCGGGCGACCCGGGCGGGAGTGTCTTTCAGACCGTCCCGCTCCGGGTCTTCGCCGCATGCCAAGAGGAGCTCGCGGATCGCCTTCTCCGCCCGGTCGTGGTCGAAGACCGGGCGGTCGGCGTCACTGGGACTTTTCGGGTCCATCAGGGTCACGGCGCTCCCCCTCGCTCTGCTGGTTGCCCGCTTGATCGGCGAACCAGCCGTGCTCGCGAGGGCGTTCGTCACCACCGGGCCGCCACGACTGGCCCGGCTGACCGCCCGGCGAGGTCGCGGGCGTCCAGCCCGGAGGGGCACCGTAGTTCGGGGGACCGCTCTGGCCCGCCGGACCACCCTGGTAGCCGCCCGCCTGCGGGCCGCCGGCCTGGGGCCAGTGCGCCGTGCCGTTGGCGCCGCCGTTCGGGCCGCTGTAGGGACGGCCACCGTTCGGGTAGGAGCCCGGTGGCGGCGGGGCGTACGGGTTGGCGTTGGGATCGACCGGCGCCGGGTACGGCGGACCGCCCGGCAGGTCGCCCGCGCCCTGGGCGGTGCCGACCGGGGTCGGCTCCGGCTTCAGGACCGGCTTCTCCTTCTCCGGCGGGGGCCACGGCTCGCCGCGTTCCATCGCCAGCTCGCCCGGGGTCTTGATCGGCGGCTTGTCCGACGGCGTCCGCTCACCGAACTCGTTGAACACGGTGATGTGCGGGCGCTTCTCGACCGTCGCGAAGATCCGCTCCAGGTCCTTGCGGGTCAGCGTCTCCTTCTCCAGGAGCTCGATGACCAGCTCGTCGAGCACGTCGCGGTAGGTGTTGAGCACGTGCCACGCCTCGGTGTGCGCCGTCTCGATGAGCTTGCGCACCTCCTCGTCGATCTCGTGCGCCACCTCGAGCGAGTAGTCCGCCTGGCGGCCGGCCGAGCGGCCGAGGAACGGGTCGCCCTGCTCCTGGCCGTACTTGACCGCGCCGAGCCGGGCGCTCATGCCGTACTCGGTGACCATCGCGCGGGCGATCTTCGTCGCCTGCTCGATGTCGGACGACGCGCCGGTGGTGGGCTCGTGGAAGACGAGCTCCTCCGCCGTGCGGCCACCCATCGCGAAGACCAGCCGCCCGATCATCTCGGAGCGGGTCATCAGGTCCTTGTCGTCCTCCGGGACGAGCAGCGCGTGCCCGCCCGTACGGCCGCGCGGCAGGATCGTCAGCTTGTAGACCGGCTCGATGTCCGGCATCGCCCACGCGGCGAGCGCGTGCCCGCCCTCGTGGTAGGCCGTGATCTTCTTCTCCTTCTCGGAGATGATCCGGCTCTTGCGAGCGGGGCCGCCGACGACGCGGTCGACGGATTCCTCGAGCTCGACGTCGCCGATCACGTGCCCGTTCTTGCGGGCGGTGAGCAGGGCGGCCTCGTTCAGCACGTTCGCCAGGTCGGCGCCGGACATGCCGACGGTCCGCTTGGCCAGGCTGGTCAGGTCGGTGCCCTGGGCGATCGGCTTGCCCTTGGAGTGCACCTCGAGGATCGCCTTGCGGCCGCGCAGGTCGGGCGCGGAGACCGGGATCTGCCGGTCGAAGCGGCCCGGGCGCAGCAGCGCGGGGTCGAGGATGTCGGGCCGGTTGGTCGCCGCGATCAGGATGATGCCGCCGCGGGCGTCGAAGCCGTCCATCTCGACGAGCAGCTGGTTCAACGTCTGCTCGCGCTCGTCGTGCCCGCCGCCGAGGCCGGCGCCGCGCTGGCGGCCGACCGCGTCGATCTCGTCGACGAAGATGATGCAGGGCGCGTTCTGCTTGGCCTGTTCGAACAGGTCACGGACGCGCGAGGCGCCGACACCGACGAACATCTCGACGAAGTCCGAGCCGGAGATCGTGTAGAACGGCACGCCCGCCTCGCCGGCGACGGCTCGCGCGAGCAGCGTCTTGCCGGTACCGGGCGGCCCGTAGAGCAGCACGCCCTTCGGGATCTTCGCGCCCAGCGCCTGATATCGCGCCGGGTTCTGCAGGAAGTCCTTGATCTCGTACAGCTCTTCGACGGCCTCGTCGGCGCCCGCGACGTCCCCGAAGGTCGTCTTGGGCATGTCCTTGTTCAGCTGCTTGGCCTTGGACTTGCCGAAGTTGAGGACGCGGTTGCCGCCACCCTGGGCGTTGTTCATCATCCACATCAGCAGGCCCAGCACGAGGGCCAGCGGGATGGCGAAGATGAGGATCTGCGTCAGCACGCCCTGCTGGGTCACCTTGGTGGTGAACTTGATCGGCTGGCCGCCGTTCTTCGCCGCGATCAACGAGTCGTAGATCGGGCGGGTGGCGTCCGAGGGGTACTGCGAAATGATCTGGGTGACCTGCTGGCCGTCCACGTCGACAGGCTTGTTCAGCAGCAGTTTGAGCTGCTGTTCCTTGTCCTCGAGGCTGGCTTCCTTGACGTTGTTCGAGGAGATCTGGGAGTTCGCCACCGAGATGGGTGCCTGGGTGTACCCACGATCACTGTCGAAGATCGTGTTGTACGCGAACAACGCCAGCAACCCCGCGACGATCCACAGCAGTGGGTTCCTGAGCACGCTCTTCCGGTTCATACGACTCGGCCCTGGTGGCCTCGACCCTCCCTGGTTGGGCGGCTCCTGTGATACCCGCCATCACGATCTTGACAAACCCGTGGTGCCTTGGACACCCGTCCCATCAGGGTACCGTCCGCTGCCGCGTTCATCCCCTGTGAGCCTCTCGCAGGTCAACGGGCGATAGCGCGCCCGGGTTCCCGCCCGGCGTCCACACCGGTCACGCTATCGCGTGCCGTCCGACACACTGTTCACCATCTCGCCCAGCCGGGTCCGCAGCGTGGCCGGGTCGGCCGGGGCGACCGTGACCCACTCGCGGCCGTCCGTACCTGCGCGGGAGAGGCTGAGGTAGCGCCCGGTCGCGGTGTCGAACCAGGCCAGCACCCGGGACCGTTGCTTGGCCCCGACCTGCGAACGGCTGTTCGCTGCCAGCTGACCGCCGCGCTGCCGCGGCTGCCCGGAGATGCGGCCGTAGGCCTCCCGCGGATCGGCCGTGACGCGTTCGCTCAGCGGTGTCCGGCGCGCCTTCCCCCGCTCCTCGGCCGGGTTCGACGGCAAGGACACGGGCACCCGGATCGGCGGCGTCCGCAGGGCGTCGTCCAGCGGAAGTGTGACCGACGCCTCGCTCCCGCGCGGCCCGGCCGGGAGCACCCCGACGACGGCGGAGACCAGGCCGTCCGGCGGGACGTCCCGCAGCCAGATGCCGTCGGCGTCCTGGACCGCGAGGACACCCTGGGTGTCGTCGGCCGCCGCGAGGACGCCGACGGTGGGCGCCTCGAACTGCGGGATGTGCAGGGCGTCGATGGTCAGCGGCGCGAAGGCGAGCAGGTGCAGCGCGTCCTCGATCGGCGGCGCGAGCCTGCCGCGTGCTTCACGGATGCCGCGGGCCTTCAGCTCGGCGTCGACGCGGTGGCGCAGCGAGACGCGCTCGTCTTCGGTCGCGCCGTGCGACTTGACCAGCAGCGGGTACGGCAGCTCCCCGACCTGCGCCGACTCCCAGAGGAAGTCGAACGCGAGCGGCGAGAAGAACTCTTGCATCACTACTCTCCCGGATCGGACTCTTGCTCAGCGTAGCCCGCACCACCGACAAAAAAGGGTCGTCGGCCGGGCACGCACGGAGAAACCGGAGCCCGATCTTGGCAGAGGCCGCCCGGCGCGGGAACGGAGAGGCGTCAGACCGAGCTGGTCGTCGTCGCTCCCGCGAGCATCTCGCCGAGCCGGTGGCGCAGCGTCGCCGCGTCGGCCGGGGCGATGGTGATCCAGTCGCGGCCGTCGCGGCCGCGGCTCGCCTGCGTGAAGTAGCGGCCCGTCTCGGTGTCGAACCAGCTCAGCACCGGCGTCCGCGTACGACCGCCCATGCGGGATCGCGCGTTCGCCGCGATCTGGCCGCCGCGCAGCCTCGGCTGGGCGTGCAGCTTCGCCAGCGCCTTGCGGTCCTCGTCGGCCGACGAGCGCTCGTCACCATTGCCGTTGCCGCGGCGGGAGAGAAAATCCACGCCGTGGGCCCCGACCAGCTGCTCCAGCGGGACCGTGACGGACTTCTCCGAACCGCGCGGGGCACCGGGCAGCAGCGAGACGATCGCGCTCGCCAGCCCGTCCACCGGGCACGGCTGCAGGTGCAGCCCCCGCGTGTCCTGCACCGCCAGCAGGCCCTGACCGCCCAGCACGCCGGCGATCGCCAGCAGCGGTTCGGCGTCCGGGGCGATCAGCTGGACCGCGTCCAGGCTCAGCTCGGACTGCGCCAGCACGCCGAAGTAGTCCTCGACGTGCGGTTCCGGCCGGCCGCGTCCGTCGGCCAGGCCGCGCGCGGTCAGCCCTTCCAACGTGCGCCGGCGCAGGAGGGACCGCTCGTCCACGGTCTCGCCGTGCGAACGGATGCGCAGCGGGTACGGCAGCTCGCCCAGCCCGGCGGACTCCCACAGGAAGTCCACCTCGATCGGGGTGAGCAGCTCAGCGTTCGGCATCGAGCCACCCCCAGGAGAAACCGGGCCGGGCACGCGGTCGGCGTGCCCGGCCCGAAAAGGATCAGCGGTCTTCGTCGTCCTCGGACCACGCGCCGATGACCGGCGGCGGGGTCGCCTGGTTCGCGCCGAAGGCAGCGTCCGGGTCCGCCTCGATGAGGAACGACGCGTGCGTGTGCTCCTCGTCCTGCTCGCCCTGAGCGCCGTGCGGGGCCATGCCGCCCATGCCGCCCGGGTTCATCGGCGGCGGGGCCTGCTGCCCGCCGATGGTGCCCGCCGACGAGACGAGGCCCTGCTGCGGCGCCTGAGCCGACGCGGCGCTCTGCCCCTGGCCGTCGGCCGAAGCGAGCGACGTCTCGTTCTCGGCCTTCGCGCCGGAGCGGTTGCCCTTGCCCAGCGCGCGGGAAGCCAGCGCGCCGAGGCCGCCGGCGGCACCGCCGAGGCCGAGGCCCATGCCGATCTTGCTCAGCGGGTTGCTGCCACCCGGCTGCCCGGCACCCGAGCCGACGTGGCCCGCGCCCGTGCTCGTACCCGTCCCCGTGCCCGGGTTCGCGCCGGTGCCCGCACCCGGGACCGAGCCGTCGCCGCCGAGGGCCGCCGCGTCGTGGCCGAAGCCCGCCGCACCGGCGCCGTGGACGCCGTTCGGGCCGACTCCCGCGTGCTGCGCGTCGAACGCGCCGCCGGGGCCGCCGAAGCCCGAGCCGCTGGACGCGAACACCGCGCCGCCCGCGCCGGACAGGCCCTGGACCGGGCCGGTGCTGCCGACCGAGCTGATGCCGCCGAACGACACCGAGTTGTGCGAACCGGTCGGCTTCATGCCGAGCGACTCGGGGCCGAAGCTCGGGGTCGAGCTGTCGACCTCGCTCATCGACTTGGTGTAGGCGTTGAAGAACGCGACCTGCTGCGCCTTGACGTCGTTGGCCGCGTCGGCCTGCGCCTTCTGGTCGGCGATCAGCGCCGCCGGGCCGCCGGCCAGCGCGGCCGCCATGGACTGCTTGGGGTCGTAGTCCTTGGGGGCCGGCATCTTCTTGACCTCGGCGGCCGCCGAGGCCTGCCGGGCGAGCCGGTCGGACATCGTGTGCGCGGCCTCGGACGCCTGCGAGCCCGAGTTGGCGATGGCCACCAGCGCGCCCTGCGCGCCCGCGGCACCCCGGCCGACCCACGCGTTGCCCAGCTCGGAGATCGCGTTGTAGAGGTGGTCGGACGCCTGCTTCAGCTCGGTGCCGTGGTGCGACCAGGCCTGCCCGGTCGCCTCGGCCGTGCCGGGGTCGTTGTTGTTGACCGCACCGGCGTAGAGCTGCTGGCTTTCCTGCGCGTTCCAGTTCGGCGGGTTGGCGATCGCGCGGTCGCTGCCCATGTCGAAACCGCCGGCGGTGCCGCGGGCGTTGTCGACGATGTTCTGCGACGACGCGTTGTCGCCGAGCGGGACGAGCGAGCCCGGGTCGGCAGCACCCGAAGTGGTCGTCGCCGGCTGGTCGCTGTGGTTCGGAGCCATGATTGCGAAATCCCCCTCGGGCTCAGGCGTTGCGGAACGGGTCGGCCGCGGCCTGGTCGATCTCGTGGTACCGGGACATCGCCGTGACGATGCCCTCCTCGGCGGCGGTGTACTGGTCGAGCAGGTTCTGCAGCGCGGAGGCGTACGAGTCGTTCCCGCCGTCGGCGCGCTGGACGAACTTGGCGGCCATGGCGTTGCCGACCGGATTGTCGCCGAGCTTCGGCGGCTGGGCGAGGGTGCCCGCTCCGCTGAGCAGGGCTTCCACCGCGTCCTTGCCGGTACGGATCTTGTTCAGCACGGTCTGCGCGGCGTCGGGGTCGATCCCGACCTGGCCCGCCGCGGCCGCTGCCTTGAAGGCGTTCGCGTCGGCAGCGCTGCTGTTCCCCATCTGAGCTCTCTCCCGTTCCCCCGACCCGGTCACCGCGGGCACGAATGGTCTTCGCATAGGTTAACGCACGTGATCAGAGCCTATGACGCAAACTTCGCCACCGGGGTTCCGCGAATCCGGTAGTTGCGGTGAACGGTCGGTGACAAACCGGGGCTTCGCCCCGGGCCGGGGGCTCCGCCACCCGGAGCCCCCGTAAAGCTCGCGGTGAACTACGCCGTGTAGACCTTCGGGTCCAGCGTCCCGATGTAGGGCAGGTCCCGGTACCGCTCGGCGTAGTCCAGGCCGTAGCCCACGACGAACTCGTTGGGGATGTCGAAGCCGATGTACTTCACCGGGACGTCCACCTTGACCGCCTCCGGCTTGCGCAGCAGCGAAACGACCTCGAGCGACGCCGGGTTGCGGCTGGCGAGGTTCTTCAGCAGCCACGACAGCGTCAGGCCGGAGTCGACGATGTCCTCGACGATGAGCACGTCCCGGCCCGCGATGTCGCGGTCGAGGTCCTTGAGGATCCGCACGACGCCGGACGACGACGTCGCGGAGCCGTAGGAGGAGACGGCCATGAATTCCAGCTGCGTCGGCAGCGGCAGCGCACGGGCGAAGTCGGTCATGAACATGACCGCGCCCTTCAGGACACCCACCAGCAGGAGTTCACCCTGCCCGTTGGCCGGATAGTCGGCGGCGATCTGCGCCGACAGCTCCGCGATCTTGTCCTGGATCTGCTGCTCGGTGACGAGCACGGAGGCGATTTCGCCCTCGTACACGGGTCAGTCCCCTCGGGTGGTGGGTTGGGAGATGACGCAGAGCCTGCCATGCGCCCGGCGCGCTTCCAAGTTGCCCGGTAACCAGACGCCGCCCTGACCACGCCACCGGGCGACCAGCGCATCGACCGCCCGGAGGTGCGCGTCGGTGAGTTCGCGCACGCCCGAGGCCAGCAGCCACCTGCGGAGAACCCGCCGGCGCAGGGCCGCGGGCTCGGCCGCCAGCACTGCGACATCCAGTCCTTCGGGACCGCCCGCACGGGTGAAGATCCGGTCCGCCGATGTGTCCAACGCCTCGCTGTCCTCACGCAGCTGCGCGGCCGTGCGGGCCAAAGCGCCGGCGACGCCGCCGTTCAGGACGTCTTCCAGCAACGGCAGGACCTCGGTGCGCAGCCGGACCCGGGTGAAGCGCGGCTCGGCGTTGTGCGGGTCGTCCCAGGGTTCGACGCCGAGTTCGGCGCAGGCGGCCCGGGTCGTCGCGCGCGGCACCGCCAGCAGTGGACGGCCCCACGGCGGGTCGTGCGGCCGCATCCCGGCGACGCTGCGGGCGCCGGAGCCGCGGCCCAGGCCGAGCAGGACCGTCTCGGCCTGGTCGTCGAGGGTGTGCCCGAGCAGGACGAGGTCGTGGCCGGCCAGCGCCCGGTAGCGGGCCTTGCGCGCGGCGGCTTCCGGGCCACCGGGGCCGGTGACTTCGGTGCGGCGCACCTCGGCTTCGTCGGCGCCGAGGGACTTCGCGGCCTCGGCGGCGTCACGCGCGATCTTCGCCGAGCCCTCCTGCAGGCCGTGGTCGACGACCATCGCGCGGACGCGGTGGCCGCGGTGGTGCCCGACGTACGCCGTGGCCTCGGCGAGCGCGAGGGAGTCGGCGCCGCCGGAGACGGCGACGCACAGCTCGGCCGGCGCTTCGACCGTCTCGAGGAATTCGCGGACGGCCCGCCGGACGGCCGCGACCGCCTTGCCGGTCATCCGTGCAGGCGCCGGACCCACGCGGCCGGGTCGGCGATCTCGGCGCGCGAAGGCAGGGTGTTCGGCGAGCGCCAGACGGCGTTGAACCCTTCCATGCCGACCGCGTCCACGACGTGCTTCGTGAACTTCGCGCCTTCTTCGTACTGACGGATCTTCGCGTCGACGCCGAGCAGCGCGCGCAGCAGCCGGTCGAAGACGCCGCCGCCCTTGCGCCGGGCGCTGAACCGCGCGCGGATCGTGTCGACGCTCGGCACGACCCGCGGGCCGACGGCGTCCATGACGAAGTCGGCGTGGCCCTCCAGCAGCGTCGAGAGCGCCAGCAGCCGGTCGAAGACCGCACGCTCCTTCGGCGACTGGAGCAGCTCGGCGAGGTTCAGCTTCGGGCCCTGCTTGATCGCCTCGGGCAGCCGGCCGACCAGGTCGGCCAGGCTGTCGCTGCCGCCGCCGGCGAGCCCGGAGACGAGCCGCTCGACCTCGTCGGCGAAGTAGTCGCGCAGCCAGGTGACGGCGGTGAACTGCAGGCGGTGGGTGCATTCGTGCAGGCAGACCCAGAGCCGGAAGTCGTGGGCGGGCACGTCCATCGCCCGCTCGGCGGCGACGACGTTGGGCGCGACCAGCAGCAGCCGTCCTTCCCGGTCGGGGCCGCCGAAGGGGTCGTACTGGCCGAGCACGCGGCTGGCCAGGAAGGCGAGCACCAGCCCGGTCTGCACGCCGGCGCCCCCGGCCAGGATCGGCCCGAAGGGGCCGCCTTGCTGAGGCAGCGCACGCCCGGTGAGCGCGTCCAGCCCGGCCGCGGCCGACCGCACCCAGCCGGGGCGGTCGACGACTTCACCGGGCAGCAGCGGCAGGTCGAGACCCAGGTTCGTCAGCTCCCGGACGTGCCCTTCGGCCGCCATGGTCAGCTCACGCAGGTCGGCGACGGCCGCCTCGGCCTCTTCTCTCGGAACCTGCGGGCCACCGCGCACGAGCAACGCACCGGTCTGCGCGGCGAGCGCCCAGTCGACCATGGGCCGGGTCTCGGTTTCCTGACTCACCCTTCCGACGCTACCTGGCCGACGTGGGTTTCCGGCCACGATCTTCGTACGGTTCGGCGTCCGCGGCCACGAGCACCGCCGGTGGCCTCCGCCGACCGCCGGCTACGAGCAGCCGCACTTGCGCAGGCTCGTGGCCAACGCGTCGATGGCATCCCGGCCCGGCTGCTGGTCCGAGCCGTTGGACATGAACGCGAACACCAGCACCCGGCCGTCCTGGTCGAGGACCAGCCCGGCCAGCGTGTTCACCCCCGTCAGCGTGCCCGTCTTCGCCCGCACCCAGCCGCGGCCGGCCTGCGACGCCGGCGTCTCGAACCGCTTGTCCGCGAGGGTGCCGGACCCGCCGGCCACCGGGAGGCCGGCCAGCATCGCGCGCAGCTTCGCGGTGTTCGGGTTCTTGCCCTCCGGCGCCGCCGCGGCCGCCATGAGCTGGGTCAGCAGCTTCGCCGGGATCTTGTTCTCCGTCGAGATGCCGCTGCCGTCGGAGAGCTTGACGCCGGTCGTGTCGAAGCCGTGGTCCTTGAGCACCTTGATCGTCGCCGCGGCGCCGCCGGCGAAGGTCGCCTCCTGGCCGGTCGCCAGCGCCACCTGGCGGGCGAGGGCCTCGGCGAGGACGTCGTCGGACAGCTCCATCGTGTCGGAGACCAGCTCGGTCAGCGGCGCCGACTTGACCTCGGCGAGCACCTTCGCGTCCTTCGGCGCGGCCGCCTGGCCGCCGCCCGACGCGCTGAGCTTCGATGCGATCGTCGACGCCAGCGCGCTGCCCGCGTTGGCCACGCGCATGGAGGTGTTGTTCTTCGGGTCCAGCCGGCCGGCGTCGGCCATCACGGACCCGATCTGCGTGGCGAACGTCGAGGGCGCGTCACCCGCGGCCCAGCCCGGCGCGGTCGTCGCGCCCTTGAAGAGGCTCAGGTCGACCTGCACCTTCTTGACGTTCGGGTTGGCCTTCTTCACCTGCGCGACGAGGTCGTCGACGTGCGCGGCGCCCGGGTACAACGGCGACTCGGTGCCCAGCGGCAGCGAGGTGAGCGTGACGTCGCCGCCGCCGACCAGGATCACGGTGCCCGGGTCGGCGCCCTGGACGATCTTCGTCGACAGCCGCGTGGTCGGGTCCAGTGCGAGCAGCGCGGCCGCGGTGGTCAGCACCTTCGTCGTCGACGCGGGGGTCACCGCCGACGCCGCGCTGTGGTCCCACAGCGTGGTGCCGCTCACCGGGTCGACGACGCTGCCGTTGAGCTGGCCGAGCGCGCTGTTGCCGGCCGGCCCGGTCAGCACGGACTTGACGCCGTTCGCGGTCGGCGCCTGCCCGGACGTGGCCGGCCCCTGCAGCTGGCGCGTGGCGGCGGCGGGATCCGGGCTGTCACCCTTCGGCGCGTTCGGCGCCCACGGCAGGCTGAGACGGTTCGACACCTTCGGCATCGCGGCGGCGACCCCACCGCCGGCCAGCAGCAGAAGGACGACGGCGACGAGCGCGATGATCTTGCCCTTGCGCCGCTTCTTCTTCGGCGGCTCCTCCGCGGACGAGGCAGCAGGCTCGGCCGGGGGCGGCGGCGCCGCGGGCGGCTCGACGCGCGGTTGCGGCTGCTGCTGGAAGGCCCCGGGGAACTGGGTGGGCCGCTCGATCCCGACGGTCGCCTCGGCGTCGAACCGCTGCCCGTCCGGCTCGATCCGCATCGGCCGGGCCAGCGACCCGGCGGACGCCGGCGGGACGACCCCGCGCGGCGGCTCCGGCGGCAGCCCCGGACGGCGGACGTCCGGTTCGGCGACGCGGTCGTCCGGCACGTCGAGGCGCTGCGCCCAGGGCCCGTCGGCGCGCTGCTGCGGGGGCTCCTCACGGCGCTGGGGCTCCGAGCGCTTCAGCTGCTCTTCGCGGCGCTGCTGCTCCTCGCGCCACAGCTGCAGCTCCTCCCGCCACGGCTGCGCTTCGGACTTGCCTGCCTCGGGCTCGTCGTGACGATCCTGCTGCTCACCGGGCCAGACGTTGCGCTCGACGGGCACCCACGGCGCCTTCTGCGGCTCCATCTGCTGCGTGCTCTGGGTGTCCGGTTTCGCCGCGATGTACTGGGTGCTTTCGGCGACCGGCTCGGACTTCTTCACCTCGATGTACTGCGTGCTCTCCGCGACCTGCGCCGGCTCCGGCGCCGGGTCGGGCTCAGGTACGGGCGCGGGCTCGGCCGGCTTCTGCTTCGGCTCGCGCGAGCCGAGCCGGTCGGCCAGGTCCTGCTTGACCGGGGGCGGCGGGGGCGGCGGCGGCTCCTCGGCGGGCGCGTTCAGCCCCGGGATCGGCTCGGGCTCGACGTTCGGCGCGAACCACGATCCCTTCGGCGCCTCACTGCCTGTGACGTTGGGCACGCCCCGCTCTTCCGAAGCGCTCTCCGGCGGATCGGGCAGGGACATCGGAGTGGTCTTCCGCGCGCCCGACGACGAGCGGTCTTCGTCCGACGAAGGCCACATCGGCTGGTCGTTTTCCGGCACCCACCACTCCTTCTCACCTGCCCCGGAAGGGGCCAAGCTCACATGCCGCGTGGCCGACATCGATGCGACCCCGCGCCGCGGCGTAGTCCACACTAGGAGACGCCAAGACAGTCATTAAGGTTGCCGCCCGCGACGTGCGGGCACGCCGAGATCTATAAAGAAGCAGCGAGGACGCCGTGGAGTTCGACGTCACGATCGAAATCCCCAAAGGGGAGCGCAACAAGTACGAGGTCGACCACAAGACCGGCCGCATCAAGCTGGACCGGACCCTGTTCACGGCCACGCAGTACCCGGCCGACTACGGCTTCATCGACGACACCCTCGGCCAGGACGGCGACCCCCTGGACGTGATGGTGCTCGTCCAGGAGCCCACGTTCCCGGGCTGCCTGATCCGCTGCCGCGCGATCGGCATGTTCCGGATGACCGACGAAAAGGGCCCGGACGACAAGGTCATCGCCGTCCCGTCGAACGACCCGCGCCTCGAGCACCTGCGCGACATCCACCACATGAACGAGTTCCACCGGCTGGAGATCCAGCACTTCTTCGAGGTCTACAAGGACCTCGAGCCGGGCAAGAGCGTCGAAGGCTCGTCCTGGGTCGGCCGCACCGAGGCCGAGGCCGAGATCGGCCGCTCGTACGAGCGTGAGACCGACCGCCTGGCCAAGGAAGCGGCCAACGGCGGCGCGGCCCACTAGCCCGCACGTGAAAAAGGCCCCCCGGGATCTCCCGAGGGGCCGTTTTCACGCGGTCAGTGCGCGAGGGCGAGGGCCGGAGCCGCCTCCGCCTCGGCGTCCGCGCGCTGCTCCATCGCCGACTTGTCCGAGAGCGGCTTCTCCTTGAGGAACCACACCAGGGCGAACCCGACGGTCAGCACGATCCCGCCGACCAGGAACACCGTGCTCATCGACTCGGCGAAGCCCTGCAGGATCGGCCGGGCCAGCGTCGGGTCGAGCGTGGACAGGAACGACGTGTCGTTGACGTCCAGGCCGCTCTGCATCTGCTTCGCGAACTCCGGGTGCTGCGCCAGCGCCGACACGTAGGCCGGCGTGGTCATCGCCGAGCGGATGGCGTTCGCGATCCGGTCGCCGACCGTGCCGAACAGGATCGACAGGAACACCGCGGTGCCCGCCGTGCCGCCGATCTGCCGGAAGAACGTCGCCGCCGAGGTGGCGACGCCGATGTCCTGCGGGCGGACGTCGTTGGTCGCGGCCAGCACCAGCGTCTGCATCGAGGCGCCGAGGCCGAGGCCGATCACGAAGGCGATCACCATGACCAGGGCCAGCGAGCTGTCGACGGTGATCGTGGACAGCGCGAACAGCGCCGCCGCCATCAGGCCGATCCCGGCCACCGCGAACATCTTGTAGCGCCCGGTCCTGGAGATCAGGCGGCCGCTGGTCAGGCTGGCGACCATGATGCCCAGCGTCAGCGGGAGCATCTGCAGGCCGGCCTGGGTGGGCGTCGCACCCTTGACGATCTGCAGGTACAGCGGCAGCGACATCATCGCGCCGAACATCCCGGCGCCCTGCACGACGGTGACCAGCGTGGCCATCCGGAACACCGGGCGCTTGAACAGGCGCAGCGGCAGCAGGGCGGCGTCGCCCATGCGGCGTTCGATCCAGACGAACGCGGCCACGCCCAGCCCGCCGACGACGTACATGGCGATCGAGGCGGCGGATCCCCAGCCCCACTCGCGGCCCTGCTCGGCGACGATCAGCAGCGGCACCAGGCCGGTGGCCAGCGCGACGGCACCCCAGTAGTCGACCTTCTGGTCCACGCGGGTGTGCGGGAGGTTCAGCACCTTGGTGACGACGACCAGCGCGGCCAGCGCGATCGGGACGTTGACCAGGAAGACCCAGCGCCAGCCGGTGATGCCCGCGAAGGAGTCGACCCCGGCGAAGAAGCCGCCGACGACCGGGCCCAGGACGCTCGACACACCGAAGACGGCCATGAAGTAGCCCTGGTACTTGCTGCGCTCACGGGGCGCGGTGATGTCGGTGATGATCGCGAGAGCCAGCGACATCAGGCCACCGGCGCCGAGGCCCTGGAAGGCGCGGAACGCGGCGAGCTCGTACATCGACGTGGCCATGCCGCTCGCCAGCGAGCCGACCAGGAACAGCGAGATCGCCGTCAGGTACATGGGCTTGCGGCCGTAGAGGTCGGACAACTTGCCGTACAGCGGCGTCGAGAGCGTCGCGGTGATCAGGTAGGCGGTGGTCGCCCACGCCTGCAGGGACAGGCCGTGCAGTTCGTCGGCGATGGTGCGCATCGACGACGAGACGATCGTCTGGTCGAGCGCGGCGAGGAACATGCCGAGCATCAGCCCGGACAGGACGGTCAGGATCTGGCGGTGGGACAGTTTGCCGTTCGTAGCGGCCGCTCCTTCCGCCGTGGTGGTGTCGCTCATGGTGGTCTCCCTAGGTAAGCCTTCGCCGTAGTTGCTTGTACCTCTCAACTACTTGCCTCGGTCAAGTATTCCGCTGAAGCTTGCATGATGCAACCAAGTTTTCTGTGAGCCGCGTCTCCAGCCCACGGACGCGCCGAAGGCCACCTCCGCGGCTCGGAGGTGGCCTTCGGGCGAACGAGCGTCAGGCGGAGTAGCCCGGGATCGGGAACGGCGCCAGGAACTCGCGGATCTCGGCCGCGATCGTGTCCAGCGAGGACTCGTCGGAAGCGGCCGCCGCGGTGATCGTCCGGTCGATCCACTCCGCCACCTGCACCTGGTGCTGCGGGCGCAGACCGCGGGTCGTGATCGCGGACGTGCCGAGCCGGATGCCGGACGGGTCGAACGGCTTGCGCGGGTCGAACGGCACCGTGTTGTAGTTCAGCTCGATCCCGGCGCGGTCCAGGGCCTGCGCGGCCGGCTTGCCCGCCACCCCCTTGTTCGTCAGGTCGATCAGCAGCAGGTGGTTGTCCGTGCCGCCGGACACCAGGTCGTAACCGCAGGCGAGCAGCGCGTCGGCCAGCGCGCGGGCGTTCGCGACGATCGTGTGCGCGTACTCGCTGAAGTCCGGGCGCTGCGCTTCCCCGAGCGCGACGGCGATCGCGGCCGTCGTGTGGTTGTGCGGACCGCCCTGCAGACCCGGGAACACCGCCTTGTCCACGGCCTTCGCGTGGTCGGCGTCGGACAGGATCATCGCGCCGCGCGGGCCGCGGAGGGTCTTGTGCGTCGTCGTCGTGATGACCTGCGCGTGCCCGACCGGCGACGGGTGCGCGCCGCCCGCGACGAGCCCGGCGATGTGCGCGATGTCGGCGACGAGCACCGCGTCCACCTCGGCGGCGATCTCGGCGAACGCCGGGAAGTCGATCGTGCGCGGGATCGCCGTGCCGCCGGCGAAGATCAGCTTCGGCCGGTGCCGGCGCGCGAGGTCGCGCACCTGGTCGAGGTCGACGCGGCCGGTCTCCTTGGCGACGCCGTAGCGGACCGGGGTGAACCACTTGCCGGTCGCGGAGACGCTCCAGCCGTGCGTGAGGTGGCCGCCGTCCGGCAGCGCCATGCCGAGCACGGTGTCGCCCGGCTGCGCGAAAGCCAAGTACACGGCCAGGTTCGCCGGAGAACCGGAATACGGCTGGACGTTCGCGTGGTCGGCGCCGAACACGGCCTTCGCCCGCTCGATGGCCAGTTGCTCGATCTGGTCGATGAACTGCTGGCCCTCGTAGTAGCGCTTGCCCGCGTACCCCTCGGAGTACTTGTTGGTGAGCACGGTGCCGGTCGCTTCGAGCACGGCCTGCGAGACGTAGTTCTCCGAGGCGATCAGGCGGATCTTGTCGTGCTGGCGCTTCGCCTCGTCCTCCACGAGCCCGGCGATGGCGGGGTCGGCGGCGGCGAGTGCGTTCAGTTTCGGCTGGTGTGTCATGGCGTACTCCGGCTCTGGAGTGGCCTTCACCCAGGCGCGCGGTGCCGGCCTCGTCGTCGCTTCCCGGTGGTGCTCCACCTCGATGGCGCCAGTCGCTGCTGCGCGTAAGAGCCTAGTCCGTGCCCACGCACCTCAGTCCACTACCGCGACGCCCATGGACCGGGCGGTGCCCGCGATCGTGCGCATCGCCCTCTCGACGTCGGATGTGTTCAGGTCCGGCAGCTTCCGCTCGGCGATCTCGCGCAGCTGCTGCGTCGTGATCTTGCCCGCGACCTCGTGCCCAGGGCGGGAGGAACCCTTGTCCCCCAAGGCCTTCTTGATGAGGAACGACGTCGGCGGCGTCTTGAGCCGCAGCGTGAACGAGCGGTCTTCGAACACCGAGACGACCACCGGCACGATGTCGCCGCGCTGGGCGGCCGTCGACGCGTCGTAGGCCTTCTTGATCTCGACGAGGTTGACCCCGGTCTGCCCCAGCATCTTGCCGAGGTCGACGACCGGGGCGTTGCCCGCGGTGAGCTCGAGGGTGACCTGGTGGGTGAGTTTCTTCGGAGCCATGCCCCGAAGCTAGAGTCTCCAGCTACTGGAGGGTCAAACCGGCTTTGTGCCCGCCCGGTGCCGGCGCGCCAGCTCCTGGTAGATCGCCGCGTTGTGCTCGACCCACATGCGCGCCGAGTCGGTCAGCGGGACGAACTTCTTCGCCGGGCTGCCCATCGCGATGACCTCCGGCGGGACCTCCGTCGCCGGGGTGACCGTCGCGCCGGCCGCGACCAGCGCCCGCGCGCCGATCTTCGCCTTGTCGAGCACCGTCGAGCCGTTGCCGATCAGCGCCTGCTCCTCGATCGTGCAGTCGTGCACCAGGCACTGGTGGCCCACGGTGACGTTCTTGCCGACTTCGCAGACGCCGTCGTTGACGTGGATCACCGAGTTGTCCTGGATGTTGGCGCCCTCTCGGATGATGATCCGGCCGAAGTCGGCCCGGATCACCGCGCCGAACCAGATCGAGGCGTCCTTTTCGACGACGACGTCGCCGATGAGGGTGGCGGTGGGGGCGATCCAGGCGTCCGGGTGGACCTGCGGGCTGAGCCCTTCGAACGAGAACAGAGGCATGCCCGCACCCTAAACCGCCCCCGGGGACTCAGCCCGTGATCGCCGCGTTGATCAGGATGTCGACAGCTTTGTCGTTGCGCGTGGTCTGCGGCACGATCTGGGTGTCCCGCGGGTAGAAGCCCGGGCTGCTGCCCTTCGGGTACATCTCGAAGGTGAAGCTCCAGATCTTGTGCGTCGCCCACATCCAGTCGTTGACGCTGCCGTCGGTGATGTAGAGGTCGCTGGACTGCTGCGGCGTGTAGCCGTTGGTCGCCGCCATCTGCTGGCCGAGCGTCTCGAACTTCGTCGCCTCGGCGGCGGTGAGCCCGGGCGCGGTCCGGTCGTAGGTGTAGCCGAACGGCCAGAGCACCAGCTCGGAGTAGGTGTGGAAGTCGATGTGCGTCTTGATCTGCTGGACGCCGCCGACCACGCGCGAGTTCACCCAGTTCGAGACGGCCCGGGTCTCGGGCGCGGAGAACGCCGCCGTGCCGCGGTAGGTCTCGCTGGACGTCGAGCCCGACGAGCCGCCGCAGCAGCCCCACTTGTAGCCCCAGTTGCGGTTGGTGTCGGTGCCGGGACCCTGGCGGTTCTTGCGCCAGCTGTGGAACGTGCCGCCGGAGATGTCGTACTCGGAGCCGTCCGGGTTGACGCTCGTAACCACCCAGATCTCCGTGCTGTCGACGAGCCGCTTGATCGCCGGATCGGTGGCGTACCCGCTGGTCAGCCGCTGCACGATGCGCAGGCACATCTCGGTGGTGAGGTGCTCGCGCGCGTGCTGGTTGCAGGTGAACAGCACTTCGGGCTCGTTCTCGTCGGTCGCGGCGTTGTCGGAGATCTTGATCAGCGAAAGCGCGCGGCCTTCGTACGAGGTGCCGGCGCTGCCGAGCTTCGTCAGCGACGGGTAGTTCGCGACGGCCTTCTGCAGCTCGGTCTGCGTTTCGGCGTAGGTGTGGTAGCCGGTGTAGCCGGCCGGGAAGTCCTCGACGGTCGCGGTGCCCCGCGGCCGGTCGACCGCACCGAGCGCCCGGACGCCGAAGCCGAGCGCGCGCAGCTGGGCGGCTTCGCCCGGGTTGGCGATGACCGTCGTCGTGCCGTTCGTGCTGTCGAGGATGTCGGCACCGGTCCGGGCGACCTCGGTGCGCAGCTGGGCCGTGCCGGTGCCGGTCACCTCGTACACCTGCGGGCCGGCGTCGGGCTGGGCGACGGCCACGCCGCCGGTGGTGAGCATCAAGAGGGCGGCCGCGGCCGCCGCCAGGCACGTTCGTGGGCGCATCACGTCTCCTGCTCTCGGGGGTTCCCCGAGCGTGGCCGGAGCCGGACGTAGTGCGCAATCCGTACGTCTACGGATCTAAAGGGCGTTTCTAGCCGTAGTTGGCGAAGCAGAGCGCCTCGATGTCGGCACGCAGGGTGGCGAACGGCCGCGGGCGCACCCGCTGCTGGACGACGGTGCCCAGCAGGTACGACAGCAGCGCGCGGGCCCGCGCCCGCGGGTCGTCGACGTCCAGCGGGGCGAGCAGCTCGGCCAGCAGCTCGGTCAGCGAGGTGAGCATGGCGTCGATGGCCTGCGGGTGCTGCGCGCGGCCGGCCGCGATCCAGTACTCGAACCAGAGGAACGCCGCGTTGGGGTTGGCGGCGAAGACGCTCAGGTACTCCTCGAGGACGGCGAAGAGGCGCTCGCGGGGCTCGTCGTGCTTCGCGGCGACCTCGCGCAGCCCCGCGGCGAAGGCGGTGATGTGCGCGGCCATGGCGCGGTCGATGAGGACGTCGATGTCGGCGAAGTAGTAGTGGATCGCGCTCTTGGTGAGCGGTCCGGCGTCGGCGATGGCCCGCACGGTGCACCCGGCGAGGCCGTCGCGGGCGAGGACGATCCGCGCGGCTTCGACGATCTGTTCCTGCTTGGCCAGCTGGTTGGGAGAGAGCCGCTCGCTGCGACCGGGGACTGCGCTCACGGTGATTCTCGTTACCTTCTTCCTGGACGGCAGCCCCGAATCCTAGGGCAGACGTCCCGCGGATGACCTTCGGGTGAAAAACCGGATTGGCCACCCCGGTCCGCGCGGCGGACAATGCCCGGCATGGTGATCTCAGGGGACAAGGGGCTCAGCTCGGCCGCGCGCAGCCAGCTGGAGAAGGAAATCGCGAACTTGCGCGCGCAGCGGGCCGCGCTCGCGCCGCAACCCGGCGAGCAGGAGCGCACGGGGGACGCGGCGGACCAGGCGGACGTGATCGACCGCGCGGAGTCGGCAGCGCGGCTGGACCGCCAGATCGCGGACCTGGCCGCCAAGATGGAGCACGGCGGCTACGGCAACGCCCAGCTCCCCGACGGCACAACGGTGACCCTCCGCTTCTCGGACGGCGACGAAGAGACGTTCCAGGTGGTGACGGTCCCAGGCGAAGACGCGGACGCGATCACATCCGACAGCCCCCTGGGCCTGGCCCTGGTAGGCCGCAAGGCGGGCGACGAGATCACCTACCGAACCCCCCGCGGCGACGCCAAGGCGACGGTGCTGAAGGTAACCCCGCCGAAGTAGGACCCCAGCCCCGCAGCGAAGGCCGTCTCCCTGGGAGGCGGCCTTCGCTGTGCGGATTTGACCCGTAAGGGTGGTTCCCAAGAATAAAGTTCCGCCGGCCGACACGAGAAGGCAACCACGACGGGGGCCGGGGCGGAGCCCCGGACGGG
Organism: Amycolatopsis sp. NPDC005961; assembly: GCF_040629235.1. Classification (NCBI taxonomy): domain Bacteria; kingdom Bacillati; phylum Actinomycetota; class Actinomycetes; order Pseudonocardiales; family Pseudonocardiaceae; genus Amycolatopsis; species Amycolatopsis sp. NPDC005961. The sequence goes on from NZ_JBEXVF010000024.1 coordinate 47,911, forward strand.
GTGTGGGGCGAAGCCCCACAAGACACGCGAGGCAAGGAAAAAGGCCCCCGCCCTTTGGGGGCAGGGGCCTAGTACCTTGTCGAGCCGCCTAGGGGAATCGAACCCCTGACCTATTCATTACGAGCGGAATTCGTCACTTGATGACCTTGGTCGCAAGGCTCCGACCTGCATGTCCTCGGTCCCTGGTCGTCCACGAACGTCCGAGGTTAGTCACCCGGATTGTCACCCAGTTAGACACCCACCGCGGCCCAAAGAGGCTGGAACATCGGTTGGCGGAGACGCTCTCTACCAACCGATGTTTCAGCCTCTTTTCGCTGCTCAGCTACTAGAGAGACATAGTAGTAGAGTGGAAAACCACCGCCTACCAACGGAGTCACCCACCTGTCACACCTAAAGCCCCAGGTCAGAGCCTCCGGAGTGACAGAATGACAGGTGTGACAGTGTCGACACCCCACGAGCGTCACTCGCCTTCGACGCCCGGCGTTGTGGGCCGTCGACGGTGGCAACCATCGTTCAGACCGGCCCTTAAGCCAAGCAGCAAGTCGCCCGCCTCAGGCCGCTTCCAGTCGCCTTACAGGCACGCCGCGAGCTGGGCGGCGTGATAGCCGCCCGCCCCGCGGCAAGCTCGAACTGGAACAGCCCAGCAGCGCCGGACCCGTAGTCGGCGGGCCAATCGAGAGTGCGCACATCTCAATGAAGGCGAGTGCCCGGCGGTCACTCGCGTAGTCGTCAATGCACACCAGGCGGAGCACAGGGCAGAGTTGGGAGTTCGCCCGCCCACCCCAAAAACCCTCCAAAACCACCACATGTGCCATGGACAACGTCACAACACCGGCACATGTTGCCCTCGCCAACCA
>NZ_JBEXVF010000024.1:48867-123979 GCF_040629235.1 Amycolatopsis sp. NPDC005961
AACTAGGAGTTCGCTGGGAGTTCGACCGGACAAAAACAGGACAGAACCAGACCTGATCAGAGCCAGGGCGACACAGAGCAACGGAGCCAAGCCAGGGCTGCAGCCCCAGCCACAGCTGCGTTGCCACACCCCTAAACGATCAACAGCACCCCTCGACGAACTCCAACTGCTAGCCTTCCTAGGAGTTGGAGTTCAAGAGGCTCCACGTCAACTACGCATCGGACCGTGGCCATGAAGACGCCTATGCCTCCGCCGGACATCGGCGAACTGTTCGCTTCCGGCAATAGCCAGCGAATGGTTGAGCTACTCATGAAACATCGGAATGATGCTGAGCGCTCGTACCTTCCATGGGACAAGATGCGCTACAAGACGCCCCCGGAAGGGCTAACCCACGAAGAGTGGTGGCTCGTAACGCGCGTGTGGCGCGAATCGATCCAACGAGAGACCTCTCTTCACGATATGGCGGGCGGGAAGTTCACATACGCACTGCCAGATGGAATCCTTAAGTCCATCGACTACATTAACACCAACGCGCGCGGACAAATCACCATTAGCGAGCAAGTGACAAATCATGAAACGCGAGACCGATACCTCGTAAGCTCGCTAATTGAAGAGGCGATCACCTCTAGCCAACTGGAAGGCGCCTCTACCGAACATCGCGTCGCAAAAGAGATGCTTCGAAGCGGTCGAAGCCCGCGCGATCGCAGCGAAAAAATGATCTACAATAATTACCTTGCAATGCGGCAGATCGGCGATTACAGAGACGAGAAATTAACAGTAGACCTCATACGCGAGATCCACCGAATTGTCACCGAAGGCACACTGGAAAACCCTGATGCCGCCGGAAGATTCCAACTAGAGTCGGAAGACCGTATTGCCGTCTACGACGAGTACAATAAGTTGCTGCACTCACCGCCGCCAGCCTCAGAGATCCCGGATCGAATTCAAGAACTCTGCGATTTCGCAAACGGGGCCGAGACAGGGGCTTACCTGCCTCCCGTGCTACGAGCCATAACAGTTCATTTTATGATTGGATACATTCATCCATTCGAGGATGGAAATGGCAGAACGGCAAGGACCCTCTTTTATTGGTCTATGCTCAATCAGGGTTACTGGCTTACTGAATACCTTACAGTTTCCCGAATTCTCAAGAAGGCGCCCTCTAAATACGGTCGAAGTTACCTGCTCACAGAGCATGACAGAAACGACCTGACGTATTTCTACATCTATCAGCTTGGCGTAATAGAGCGCTCAATCAAGGCCCTGCACGAGCACCTCGCGAGAAAAATGGACGAAGTTCGCGAGATTGCTCGTTCGATCACGGCAATGAACAAGCACTTTAATCATCGCCAACTCGCACTTCTGCAAAATGCTGTAGAAAACAAGGCGCAAATGTACACTGTCCAGTCACATTCCCATAGTCATCGAGCATCACCTGAAACAGCACGAAAAGACTTAATGGGACTTGAGGACGCCGGATTGCTGATTAAGACCAAGAGTGGGCGAGCGAACGCTTGGATGCCAGCCTCTGACATAGTCGAGCGACTTAACGGCAATGCGTAAAGCACACTTAGGCACCCAGAACCGCACAGGGTTGCCCGGAAAAGGCTGCCGCGACGCTCGCAAGCTCTATGGTATTGCAGCTTGCGACCACTCAAAATCTCCAACGAAGACCAGATATTAGAACGATTCTCAACGGCTCATGCGGTAATTAGCCAAGCTGAACGGCGTTGGACGGCTGCTCCCCCCTTAGATACGCGGCGACCTGCTGCGCAGCGACTTCATAGCACAGCCGGTTGGTCCCGGGAACGGTTCGGGCGGAGTGAGGACTGATCACCACGCCATGCTGCGCCCACAGGGGATGACCGCTTGGAAGGGGCTCCGGATCGGTCACGTCAAGCGCCGCACGCAAGCGTCCTGAGGCCAATTCGACGAGCAACGCATCCGTGTCGACGATCTGACCACGGCCTGCATTGACCAAGAGTGCGGAGTCGTCCATCAGCTTCAAGAAACGCGGGCCGACCAGCCCTCGCGTCTTCTCGGTTAGCGGAGCCGTTATAACCACGATGGCGTGACCCGACACGATTTCGGGCAACACATCCGCTCCGAAGACGCCATCTCGGCGACGGGACGCAACGAGCGTGGAATCTACCCCGAACACTTCAAGCCGTCGCGCGACCTCGCTGCCGATTGCACCGACACCGACAATGAGCGCACGCTTGCCTGCCAAGGTGTCCGCCTCGTATTTGCGATGCGCCCAAACGCCTTGATCCTGAAAACGGACGAGCGCAGGCCACTGACGAAACTGCGTCAGAATCGCCGATAAGACCCATTCAGCTACGGGGCCGGCGTGCGCGCCCCGAGCAGTTGCCAGGGTTACCCTGCCGGGCACATCCCCTGACCATTCGTCGGCCCCAGCAGACAGGAGTTGCACCATCCGAAGAGAGCGAAGTTGGCCGAGTAGCCGGATAGGGCGGTGGCTACCGCGGTACGGCGGCAACAGGACTGCAGCGTCCGATTGGCTCGAAGTTAGCTCCGCGACGTTCGGGTCGTACGGCATAATTTCGACACCCTGAAGGTCGCCAAGGATGCTATGGCCGACAACATCGTCCGCCTCGTCACTAACGAGAATCTTCACCGCCGCAGCAGCCATTACTTCCCTTTGCTATTCGACGTGAGCTGATCGATGAGCTGACGCGCCTGCTCAGCCATGACTCCCCCGGAAACCGAATTGTCAATCACGAGGTGAGGAACCGGAGGGCGGAAGTCGACATCTACGCCCTCCATGTACGTCTCCCAATTGGCAAGTTTCGTGGCGTCGCGCGGCGCGTTGCGATGGCGCACGTACGTGTGCATCGTATCCGCATCACAGTAAACCCAGACGATCGTCAACTGGGCACCAAGGTTGCGGCACAGCAACTCCCGCTGTCGAATCCAACCCTCATCGGCGAACTCGCGAACAAACGGCGCAGTAACGATCGAATTGTTCCCGCATTGCAGGTTCTCGGTCATTGCCTCAAGCAGCGAGTCGTACTCGGCCGGCCTGATCTTGGTTAGGTATGTCTCGGACTCGCGGTCATTCCTCGACAGGCCCTGCATCTCAAGCGCCGCTTCAACCACGAACCGAGTCAGGGTGTCCTTGTCAAGCATTGGCCAGCCGGTCTCGCGCGCCAGAATGCGCCCCAGCTCCGTCTTTCCACTGCCGGCGTAGCCGCCGATCATGACCACTTGCGGAGCCACGGGCCGAACCTCCCCGCGAATCTCCTGATCTGGCGCGTTCACCGTGCGGGCCGCTCTCGGCTTGCTCACCACTAGCCCCTTCTTGGCGAGCAGGTCCATCGCTTCGTTGATCGTGAAGACGCTCACGTCCCACTCTTGCGCCAGCTCACGAGACGACGGCAGCCGCTGACCGTGCCGTAGCCGGCCAGCTTCGATGTCGTTCTCGACGTTCCGGGCGATCTGCTGCGCGAGTGGCTCAGACCTGGCCACAGGCGACCTCGGGCGCGACATGCCTACTCCTCGCCGGGCGGGTAGCCCATCGCTTCAACTGAACGGTCACCGTACCAGAACCTATCAGTTGGTTGCCATGTTCTCGCAGGTCATGACCCACTTTTGTCCAATCTCACGCCTAACAGTTGACCTGCTAACCATTCAACTGTTAGCTTCTTGGTGGTCCGGATCACTCCGGCCGAACCGCAAGGTTCACCACCGCACAAGGAGGCAGCGATGGCACGGAAGCAGCAGGGACTCCCGGTCCTGAAGACCGGTTCTGGTGTCGGTCGGAAGCTCATCGGCTTGGTCGTGGTGGCCGCGGCGCTGACGTTCGTCGTGTCCTCGCCGCTGGAGGCGGCCGACCACGTCCGCCACGTCGTGCACAGCCTGACCACGTTCTTCAGCTCGCTCTGACACCTCACCGACCAGCACGTTTCTTCGAGAGGACTTCGCAATGGACACCAACGTCAACCGCCGCCGCATCGACGCCGCCGTCTCGGCCACCGACGAGTTCGCTGGCGAGGCCGTCTACCCGGACGGACTGACCGAAGCGTCGATCGACGCGCTGTTGCAGGACGTCTACGGCGAGCTGGCCGCCGACGAGCACGCCGCGGAGCGGGCCATCCGGCACGACTTCAACGACCAGCGCCGGGCGAGCCGGGCACGTCGCCGCGCCGCTCGCAAGGCGCTGTGGACGCTGCCGGCCGCCTGGACGTTCGACGGCGAGGCCGCGTGATGGCTGCTCGCCTGATTTTCAGCCCCGACGCGGCGGCCCCTTCCGGCAAGAACGTGCCGACCGCGCCGGGTTCCACCGCCCAGTCACGAAACCGCACGGAGGAACACCAGATGGTAGACACCACCACCCCGGTCCGCGAGGTCGCTTTCACCTACACCCCGGCCGAGCTGAACCGCCTGATCTCCCGCGAGCTCTGCGGCCGCCTGCACGAGCTCGGCATGTCGCTGATGTCCAACGCCGCGTTTTTGCTGGCCAACGACACCGTCCCGGCCGCGGCCAAGCGAGACCGCGCCCGCGTCTACCTCGACGTCTCCGCACAGCTGCGGTTGCTGGCCCTGGCCGAGCTGGACGGCATCGGAGGTGCCCGATGAGCGACTCCGGTGCCTGGCACGACGCCGTACAGGCCGGCCAGGAAGCAGCCGAGAAGGCGCGGCGCGAGGCAAAGGAGAGGTCCCGGTGAACACGTTCGAGGTGTTGCAGGAACGCGGAACCCTCGCGCTGCTCCGGTTCGCCGGCACCGTGTGCCTGTTCCTGGTCCTGCACCTAATGCGCATCCCGCTGGTCATCGCCGAACGCGTGTTAGCCGGCGTGCTGGTCCGGCTCGACCGGGCCGCCACGCGGCAGGCGTCCCGGCCGCCGCGCCGACGCGTCAACCAGTTCTTCCCCGCAGGTTTCCCGACCGGGCAGGAGGTGCCCCGATGAACGTGGCTCGTGAGCAGCGGACCCGCCTGGAGCAGGCCATGGAGTGGGCGGTGTGGCACTTCGGCGAGCTGGCCGGCGTCTTCGGGCCGCTGGTCCTGGCCGTGGTGTTCACCCCGTGGTTCGCCCTGGTGTCCGCGGTGGTCGCGGTCGGGTGGGCGGTGCACGAGGTGCGCGACCACCGCGAGCAGGCCCGGCTGCGCGCCGGCACCGCGGAGCGCAAGCAGCTGCCGGCGACGCCGGCCGCCGACGACGAGACGACCGAACACCAGAGCCGGGAGGTGACCCGATGAGCACGTGGGCCGAAGAGCGCCGCGCCAACCACGCGGCCACTGCGGAGCAGCGCCGCCAGGACGCGGCCGCCGCGACCGATCGGAAGTTGCGCGAGCAGTCCGCCCGCGCGGAGCTGCGCCGCGCCGACGCCGCGGCCGCGGTGAAGCTGGCCGACAAGCAGCGCGAGGCCAGCCGGGCTCGCCGGGCCGCCGCGCTGGCCCGCGTCGCCGGGTGGCTGTCGACGAACCGGGTGCGGCTGCCGATCTACCTGCTCGCCCTGGTCTCCGCGGGCATGGCAGTTCCGGCGATGGCCGGCTACGGCCTGGCCACCTACGGGGACGCGACCGGCGCGGCGCTGCCGGCGCTGTCGGAGCTGGGCATGTGGGCGTTCGCGCTCGCCGTGGAGGTCACCCGGCACCGTCACCCGAACCGGCCGGTGTGGGCGCTGCAGGTCGGGACGTGGGTGTTCGCCGGCGTCGGGTTCGGCCTGAACGTCGTGCACGGCCTGGGCCGCGGGTGGGACGCCGCGGTGGTGATGGGCATCGTGTCCGTTGCCGGGGTCATCGCGCATCAGCTCGCCGTGGCCTCGCCGCCGCGGTCGCCGGCGGAGCGGGCCGCGGCCCGGATCGAGCGGCAGGCGCTGCGCAAGGTCGCTCGGGTCCGCCGGGCCGCGGTGCGTACGGCGGTGGCGGAGCTGGCCGCGGACGGGACGGCGCGGCTGGTGTTCACCCCGGGCCGCTACACCCTCGACGGTCGCCGGCTGGCTGCCGTGGTCGACCTCGACAGCCACACCGCCGACGTGCTCGACGACGAGATCGCCGCGTTCTTCGCCGAGCAGGACCAGGCGAGCCGAGCCGATGACGGCCCGATCTCCGATACCCCGATCCTGACCCTCGATCGCCCGGCGGACCAGCCGAAATCGACCCGCAAGCCCCGTCCGCCGCGGGCACCGAAGACGCGCTCGATCGAGGACCTGCGCGTCGCGTTCACCGCCGCGATCGACAACCCCGACGTGGCGATCAACCCGAAGTCGGCGGAGTCGATCCGCAAGACGCTGCACTGCGCGCCGAAGTACGCCCGCCAGCTGCGCGACGAACACGCCAACCCGAACCGCAAGTGAGCCGGAGGACCTGATGAACGAGCACACCGAGCAGACCCCGGCCGCCGGCGAGCTGGCCACCGTCCACCGCCTGCCCGTCCCGGAGCAGGGCGAGGTGATCGAGGGCGAGATCGTCACCGATGAGGAGTACCAGCGCCTCACCTCCCAGAAGGCGCGGGCGATCGCACGCTACCGCGGCTACGGCCACGACGTCGTGACCGTCGCCCGCGCCACCCGCAACGTGGTCAAGCACGAGCGCACCAAGACCGCGTTCCGGCACGGCGTCGCCTACCCCGCGGCCGGCGTCAAGGTCGTGGTGACCCGGTGGCGCGACACTCACGGCGCGAACCGCTACGAGCGCATGATGCGCGCCGCGGAAGCGGCCGGCGACCACGACAAGATCCTCGAATGGGAGGCCCGCGACGTTGCCGAGAAGCAGCGTCGCCACGACCGGACCATGGATTGGCTCAAGGCCCCTGGCCAGTGGATCAAGGCCGCGTTCATCGGTTCCGTTGGTGTGACAGGGTTTCTGCTGGTCCTGGGCATCATCCTGGCGATCAACGACGGCGAGATCGGCGAGATCCTCACGCCCATCACTGGCGTGTTCGACGCGGTCGCGTTCGTGGTGTGGTTCCTGACCAGCTACGGGGTGCTGCTGCTGGTCGCCGGCACCGTCGTGGGCGCCGGCTACCTCTACCAGCAGGGCCGCACTCACGGCGAGGTCCCGCAGTGGCTCACCCCGCCCGTCGATGGCGACACGATGGACGAGCTGCCGGACGAGAACACGATCCTGAACGCGTTGAAGAACCTGAACATCCCGGGGTTCAACCGCGCGGTCAAGGAGGGGTGGCGGATCAAGTTCATCACCCCGCCGCACGTGGATGGCAAGGGGTGGCGTGCGCAGGTGGCGCTGCCGCCGGCGTGCCCGGTGGAGGAGATCGTCAAGCGCAAGACCACGTTGGCGCACAACCTGGTCCGCTTCCCGCGGGAGGTGTGGCCGACTGAGCCGCAACCGTCCGTTTTGGACCTGTGGGTCGCCAAGCCGGGTGTGCTGTCTGAGCCGGTCGACCCGTGGCCGCTGCTCACGGACCTGGACAACGTCGTCGCGGACTACTTCACCGGCGTCCCGGTGGGCGTGACGCTCAAGGGCGATGTGGTGCGCGGCCGGCTGTTCGAGGCGAACTACGCCCTGGGCGGCATGATGGGTTCGGGCAAGTCCACGTTGGCGATCGACCTGGTGTTGGGCGCGATGCTGGACCCGGTGGTGGACATCGACGTCGTGGTCATGGCGGAGAACACCGACTACGACCCGATGAAGCCGCGGTTGCGGACGCTCACGACCGGTGCCGGTGACGAGACCGTGGACGCGTGCCTGAACCTGCTCTACGAGCTGTACGACGACCTTTCCGTGCGTGGTAAGGCGCTCAAGGAGCACGCCACCGACCGCGCGGTGACCCGGGCACTGGCCGAAAAGGACGGACGGCTCCGCCCGCGTGTCGTGGTGATCGACGAGTGCCAGAACCTGTTCATGGGCAAGGACGGTAAGAAGGCGATCGAGGTCGCGTCCAAGCTGATGAGCACCGCGCGCAAGTACGCCATCACGCTGATCTTCCTCACGCCGGAGCCGTCGAAGGACGCTCTCCCGCGCAAGATCACGTCGGTGGCCAGCAACAAGGCGTGCTTTGCCATCGGTGACCAGATGGCCAACGACGCCGTTCTCGGCACCGGGTCCTACAAGGCCGGCATCTCCGCGGTGGGCCTCACGCCGAAGACCGACGAGGGCCCCGGCGACGTCGGCACCTGCATGGCGCGAGGCTTCACCGCCAAGCCGGGCCTGCTCCGGTCGTTCTACGTCTCGCCGAAGGACGCGCACGCCGTAACCAAGCGCGCGATGGTGCTGCGCGAGCAGACGGCGCTGCCCGCCGGCCCGGACGCGCCGGCCCCGGCCGGACCGGTCGACCACCTCGCGAACATCGCCGGCGTGCTCGGCACCGAAGCGCGGATGCGAACCCAGGAAGTGCTGCAGCGGCTGACCGAACGCGACCGCGGCACCTACGGCGAGTGGGGTTTCGCCGACCTCGCCGGCGCGCTGCCGGAGTCGGCCAAGCCGTACAAGACCGGCGGGCACATGCAGGTCTCCGCCGCCCGCGTCCGCGATGCTATCGCGGAGCGTGACGACGACGGCGAGTTCGACGACGACGAACCGCAGGGAGCCGAGTAGGGGAGGCCGCGAGATCCGGGGAGTTCTCCCTTACCGCCTCCCCGGACTTGCCTCCCCCAGTTGACCAGCGCCGACGCTGACCAGGGAGGCGAGGGAGCCACCCGCGCGAACCCCTGATCACGGCCCGAAATCGCTACCTGAACACCCCGTGACGCGCCTCCCTCCCGGGACGCCGCGCCGGCCGACTCTGTCCAAAACAGCCACACACAGTCACTAACCGAAAGGTTCACCCGCGATGGAACACACCCACGACGCCCTCGAAACGGCCCGGCTCACCGCGGACGTGCTCGCGTTCGCCCGCCGCAACGACGTCTGGAACGTCCTCATGATCCAGCGCCGCTGGGACCCCTTCGCCGGCCGCTGGGCCTTGCCCGGCGGGCACGTCGACCCCGGCGAGACCTTCCGCGCCGCCGCCGCGCGCGAGCTGACCGAAGAGACCGGACTTCGCGCCACCGACCTCCGCCAGCTCGGCATCTACGACCGGCCCGACCGCGACCCCCGCGGCCGCTACATCACCGTCGCGTTCTTCACCGTCGTCCGCCGACCGGTCAAGCCCACCGCCGGCGACGACGCCGCCGTCGCCGTGTGGATGCCGCTTTCGTGGCTGGCCCGCAACCGCGACGCCATCGCGTTCGACCACGCCGACATCCTCGCCGACGCCACCGCCGTCTTGGCCCGCTTCCCCCCGGAGGTGCCCCGATGAACAACACGACCACAGTGGACGCCGCGCTCGACGCCGCTGCCCGCGGCTGGCACGTCTTCCCGCTGCGGCCCGGCACCAAGCGCCCCGCCGGGCACCCGGAGGACCGGTGTCCCGGCATGGGCCGGTGCGCCGGTGGGCACCGCACTCCGGAGCAGCGCGCCACCACCGATCCGGACAAGATCCGCGCCGCGTGGACGCACGCCCCGTACGGCATCGGCGTGGCGGCCGGCCCGTCCGGGCTGTGCGTGCTGGACCTCGACACGCTCAAGCCTGGCGAGGAGATCCCCGACCGGTGGGCTGCGGCCGGCGTGCACAGCGGTGAGGACGTACTCGCCGTCGTCGCCAACGAGGCCGGCCGCGAGCTGCCCGGCGACACGCTCACCGTCCGGACGCCGTCCGGCGGGCTGCACCTGTACTACCGGGTGCCGGCTGGCGTGGTGCTGCGCAACACCAGCGGGGAGCGCGGGAACGGGCTCGGCTGGAAGGTCGACACCCGCGCGTGGGGCGGCTACGTCGTCGGCCCCGGCACGGTCACCGACGCAGGCCGCTACGAGTTCGTCTGGGACGGGCCAGTGGCGGAGCTGCCGGCGTGGCTGGTCGAACGGCTCACTCCGGCACCGCTGCCGGCCGCGCCGGTGGTGCCCATCCGTCCCGCCGGTAGTAGGCGCTCCCGCTACCTCGACGTCGCGATTCGGGCTGAAGCCGGGAAGGTCGCCGACGCCAAGGACAACCGCAACGCCACGCTCTACGCCGCGGCCGTGGCGCTCGGGCAGCTGGTGGCTGGCGGAGCGCTCACCGAAGACGAGGTGCGCGCGGCACTGATGACCGCGGCCGGACGGCACATCGGCACACGGCACTTCACCGCCCGCGAGGCCCACAACGCGATCACGTCCGGTCTGCGCGCCGGCGCGAACCGTCCCCGCCGGATCGCCTAACCACCCGCACTATCTCGGAGGTCCGAACCATGACCACGCCCCGGCCGCTAGCCGCCGTGCCGACACTGCCCGCCCGCCGCACCCGGTGGACCGATGCTGAGCTGATGCGAGAAGAGTTCCCGCCGCCGAAGTGGGCCGTGCCCGGTCTGCTGGCGGAAGGGCTGAACCTGCTGGCCGGTGCGCCGAAGCTGGGCAAGTCGTGGCTGTCGCTCGGGCTCGGGGCCGATATCGCGAACGGTGATCAGGTGTTGGGCTCGATCGAGGTGGAGCGCGGCCCGGTCCTGTACTGCGCGCTGGAAGACACCGGCCGGCGGTTGCAGCGCCGCCGGCGGCAGATGCTCGCCGCCGGCGGACGGGCCGCGCCGCTGCTCACCCTCGAAACCGCCTGCCCCACCATGACCAACGGCGGAGACGCCGTTCTGGTCGAGTGGCTGGAGGAGAACCCGCACGCCCGGCTGGTCATCATCGACACCTACGAGAAGATGCGCGGCTCCGACGCCTCGGGCATGTCCGCCTACGCCGGCGACTACGCCGCGGCCGGCCGCTTCAAGCAGCTGGCCGACCACTACAGCGTCCCGTTCCTGCTGATTCACCACGTCCGCAAGCAGGGCGCGGAGGACTGGCAGAACCTGGTCTCCGGCACCAACGGCCTCACCGGCGCGGTCGACGCGACGCTCGTACTCGAGCGCGGCCGTGGGCAGGCCGACGGGGTGCTGCATGTGACCGGCCGCGACGTCGAAGAGTCCGACTACGCGATGTCGTTCGACGCGACCGCCGGCCGGTGGACGAAGCTCGACGGGCCGGCCGCCGATCACCTGGTTGGCGACACCCGCGCGCAGATCCTGCGCCTGCTCCGCGACCACGGGCCGCTCACCCCGAAGGCGATCGCCGATGCACTCGACGCCAACCCGGGCACCATCCGCCAGACCTGCAAGCGCATGGGCGACGCCGGCCAGCTCGCCCGCACCGTGGACGGCATCTACAGCGCGCCGGGCGCGAGTGACACCGGCACCACACCGCCCCTGTCACACCTGTCACCGGTGTCACCCCAGGCCGCTGACCAGCCCGATTCCGAGTGACACCCCGAGTGACAGCTTCGCCAGCTGTCACAGCGCCGGCGCGGGGTGACACCCGCGACCACTCCGCCCCTGTCACACCTGTCACTCCGTCACTCCACATCGCCTGACCAGGCCAAACCGGAGTGACACCCGAGTGACACCTGCCGAAAGGACCACACGTGTTCATCGCCTCGACCGACCTGCAGCACGACCCGAGGGGACACACCCGATGGACGCCACCATCACGCCGGCCGCGGTACCCGCGCGGCATCTGTACACGGTCGACGAAGCCAAGCGCCTGCTGTCCATGAGCCGTTCGGTGATCTACGAGCAGTTGCGCGCCGGACGCCTCGGGTCCGTGAAGCAGGGCCGGGCACGGCTCATTCCGGCAAAAGCCATTCAGCAGTACGTGGATCTTCTCATCAGTGAAGCGGAGGTGACCGGCTATGGCCACGCGGCGTAGTCGTGGGGACGGCGGGCTCTACTGGGATGAGTCGCGCCAGCGCTGGACCGCAGAGGTCACCGTTGGTTTTCGGCCGAACGGTAAGCGCATCGTGCGGAAGGCACGCGGCAAGACGAAGACGGAAGCCAAGACGAAGCTCAAGGAACTGCTCAGCGACGTCGAAGAGGGCGCGGTCAACGCGTCGGCGGGTTACACGGTCGCGCAGGCGGTGAACGACTGGCTGGACAGCTACGGGCGGGGCGAGCGGGACCCGAACACGGTCAAGGCTGTCCGGTCGCTGGCGAACAACCACATCATCCCGGCTATCGGCGCCCGACCGCTGGTGAAGCTCGACGTGGACGACGTAGAGGAGTGGCTAGCGGAGAAGGCGGAAGTGCTGGTCACCTCGACCCTGCGCAATCTGCGCTCCATCCTCCGGAGGGCGATCAACCGCGCCCAGGTGCGCAAGCGGGTTCGGCACAATGTGGTGTTGTTGTGCGAGGAGCTGCCCGCCGGCAAGGGGACCGGCCGGCCCTCGAAGGCGCTCACGCTCGCGCAGGCCGAAGCCGTGCTCACCGCGGCGGAATCGTCGCCGATGCGCGCCTACATCGTGGTGTCGCTGCTGACCGGCGCACGAACCGAGGAGATGCGGCCGCTGACGTGGGATCACGTGGATCTGGTCGGCAAGCCGGACGCATCGCCGGCGATCCCGCCGAACGTCAAGGTGTGGCGTTCGGTCCGAGCCAAGGGCGAGACGAAGACGCGGAAGTCCCGGCGCACGCTGGCGCTGCCTGAGCGGGCCGTGAGGGCGCTGGAGGACCACCGGGTGGCGCAGAAGGCTGTGAAGGCCGTCGCGGGCGACGACTGGCGCGAACAGGGCCTGGTCTTCGCGACCAACGTCGGCACCGAGCGGGACGTCAACAATGTCCGGCGGGACTTCCGCCGGGTGATCAAGGCTGCCGGGCTCAAGCCGACGCAGTGGACGCCCCGGGAGCTGCGGCACAGCTTCGTTTCGATCCTCTCGGACGGTGGGATGCCGATCGAGGAGATCTCGCGGTTGGTTGGGCACAGCAGCACCGCCGTGACGGAGCTGGTCTACCGGAAGCAGATCAGGCCGGTGGTCGAGTCGGGCGCGGTCGCGATGGACCGGCTTTTCCCGGCGACGGGAGAACGCACGACGCTTTTCCCACCCGCCGAACAGGTGTCTTAACCGCCCGAAAGACGAGGGCGGACCTCGCCAAACTGACGGGCGGTCCGCCCTCGTCGTCGCCCCTGGCCACAGCTTGGAAACCTTTTCGTGGGTCACCGCGATCTTTACCTCATGGGCTCGGTTGCCCTACAGCAGTCGAGACGAGGAGATGGCAGACGTGACTCAGCATTACGGCGTCGGCACGCATCCGGATCTTCCGCCTTACTTGGTGCACTTCACTGGCCGACCACGGGGTGGCTATCCGCCACCAGACGGCGTCCCGGTTGCACCTGAGGCCCGATTGGCCTACATCATGAACTTGGGCTACATCCTCGGGTTCCCGACCTTCGGCAGTGTCGGCCGGGTGGCCTGTGCCTCCGAGGTCACGTCAGCAGGACTGACGGCGTTGTTCAGCACCGGAGTCACCAACCGCGGTCCTTACGAGCCCTGGGCGGTAGTGCTTGGGCGAGAGAAGGCTATCGAAATCGGGTTTCGCCCCGTCTGGTACATGAGCGATGACGAACAACGCGTAACCAACTACCTGCCGATAGCAATGCGCGACCGTCGTGTCACCTACAACCCCGGCCAGACAGACTGGCTTGCCGAGCGGGAGTGGCGATACTGCTGGGGCGATGCCCAGACCCCACCTGGCCACGTGCCAGCCATTGGTCTGATCGGCTTGCTTATCGCGGTCATCGTGGGGCGTTCGGGGTGGCAACCACCGCATGGGCAAGTAACCCCGAGTTTGGCGGGAACCCCTCGATTGCTCTGGACCCCGCACGGACTCGTCGCGGACGGTGAGTTGAGGAGCTAGCAGCAGCACGCTCGAAGGCGCTGCATCGGACGCGCACCCGCTTTAGACGCGACCGCGATGAGCCAGCTTCCCCGTGACGGGTGAACCTGCGGAAGTTTCTTCTCCCACCGACCAGGCGTCTTAGTCACCCACTTAGTCACCCACCAGACCAGTCAGGCCCCACCCGAGAACTCTCGGATGGGGCCTGACCTGCGGAGCCGCCTAGGGGAATCGAACCCCTGACCTATTCATTACGAGTGAATCGCTCTGGCCGACTGAGCTAAGGCGGCATGTCTCCGGCTCGCGCTGGCGACGGGCCCAAGTGTAGCGGAGGCTGTGCGCGTCACTTTCCGGGGGGACTGTCGTTAGGGCCTATGACGTCGGTCTCATCCCCCGATCGACCTATCTGGAGGCTCTGGCACATGCGGCGAAGACTGCCCCGTTCGGTGGCCCTGCCGGCGGCCGCGGCGTTGCTCCTGTTCAGCGCGGCGCCGGCGAATGCCGATCCGACCTATCCGACGACGCCGATCCCGCAGCCGGCGAATCCGGGGCAGGCGCCGATCTCGGCGCCGATCGGGCCGCAGCCGCTGGGGCAGGCCGTCGGGGATGCGGGGACCGCGCTCGGCATCATCCGGTTGCTGCCCAACGCCGTGCCGACGAAGACGATCCTGCCCGGGTTCGGGGACACCCTGCCGAAGCAGTCGGCGCTCGAAGCCGGGATGGGCCTCTCGAACGCGTCGGCGAACTCCGACGCCTACCTGAGCTACGAGAAGTCGATCGCGCAGGCCTCGCCGTTCGGGCTGTCCGTGGGCGGGAACGCGCCGCAGACGCCCGGCAGCGTCGTGCAGACGGCGTTGCCCGACAACCCGCAGCCGATCAGCGGCGGGCTGAACGCGCCGCCGAACCCGCTGCTGAACGTCGGTCTGCTCAACGGGAGCGCGCACGCTCGGTGGAGCCCGACGCTCGGTCCGTGCGTCGACACCATCGCCGACGCGAGCACGTCGGTGGCGAGCCTGTCGCTGCTGAACGTCATCCCGTCGATGCCGAACCTGGGCCTCGACAAGCTCGCCCTGGACCCGAGCACGCTCGCGAAGGGCTTCGACCTGACCAAGGGCCTGCAGAGCCTCGGCGGGCTGCTGCAGGGCGGCGGCCAGACCGCGGCGAACGGCACCGGCTCGCTGCTGAGCCTGCCGAACACGCTCTCGTCGCGTTCGCAGGTGAAGCTGGTCGACGTCCCGGGCTCGAAGAACAAGGCCGTGCAGTCGACGTCGACGCTGCAGGCCGCGGACATCGAGATCCTCAAGGGGACGCCGCTGGCACTGAGCATCAAGGTGGCCAGCCAGCCGACGCTGAAGGTGACCTCCACCGGCGACGCGAAGACGTCCAAAGTGGACTACACCGCGCCGGTGCTGACCATCGAGGCGGCCGGCAAGACGCTGTACACGCTGGACGCGGCGCACCCGACCAAGGACATCCCGATCGGGCTGCCGCTGACCGGGCTGAGCGACCAGTTCGGGCAGCTGAACGACATCCCGGTGGTCGGTGGCCTGGTTTCGACCCTCACCAAGGGCATCCAGCAGGTCGGCAACACGGCGGGGACCGTGCTGGACCTCGGTGTCCTGCGGTTGAGCATCGCCGGGCTGGACCAGAAGTCCGCGCAGATGACCACGCCGTTCAAGGGCTTCCAGCTGGGTGCGTCGGCGCGGCTGTTCGACCTGCAGCTGCTGCCCACGACCAAGCTCAAGAGCCTGCTGCCCGCCGACCAGGCGAAGAACCTGCCGTCGTCGCTGGCCCAGCTGTCGCTCGGCGAGCAGGTGGCGCGGGCCTACGCGCCGACCGGCGGCGTGGTCTGCGGGACCGCGACGACGCCACCCGCGGGCGGCCAGGCACCGAAGGGACCGGTGAAGAACCTCGCCTACACCGGCGGCGCGTACGACACGGTGCCGCTGTTCTGGTCGGGCACCGCGATGCTGCTGCTCGGCGTGGTGATGGTGGCCGCGATGCCGGGGACGCGACGTCGTCCGCTGGCCGTGGCGGTCGAGGAGAAACCGTTCAAGCCGTCACCGCGTCCGCGCGAGTGACCTGAGGCAGCCCCCGGGGGGCGGTGAGGGAACCCACCAGGAAGCTTTCTGGTGGGTTCCTTCGCGTTCAGCCTTGGCGAAGCGTCGTGACCATCGCCTCGACGGCGATGCGGGGCTTCACGTTCAGGTCGATCGCGTCCCGGCATTCCAGTACCGCTTCGAGGCGGCGGAGCGTCGATTCCGGTGTCCACGCCGAAGCCGCTTCGGCGATCTGGTCGGCGTGGTCCGGGTGGTTGAGCGTCGCGCCGGAGCGGGTTGTCGTCACCAGGACGTCGCGGTAGAAGCCGGCCAGGTCGATCAGGGCCAGGTCGAGCGTGTCGCGCTGGGTGCGCGTCGCGCGGGACTTCTGCTTCTTCTCGAGCTGCTTGACCGCCGCTTCGGCGGCTCGCTTGGCCCCGGCGACGCCCTTGCCGATGCCGTCACCGCCCATCGCCGTCCGGAGCTCGTTGCGCTCGTCTTCGTCGCGGCCCTTGCTCGCCTCTCCGGCGTCGGCCTCCGCCGCGCTGATCAGCTGGTCGGCGCACGTGAAGACGTCACTGGGCCGACGCAGGCCCGTCGGGATCCGCAGCACCGTCGCCCGCCGCTGCCGCGCGGCCTCGTCCGTGGCGAGCCGGCGCGCGCGGCCGACGTGGCCGCCGCAGACGGCGGCGGCCCACTGCGCGCGCTCCGGGTCGACGTGGTCGCGGCGCATCAGGACGTCCGCGATCGCTTCCGGCGGCGGCGTCCGCAGCGTCACCAGGCGGCAGCGCGAACGGATCGTCACCGAGACGTCGTCGGGGTGGTCGGACGGCGCGCAGAGCAGGAAGACCGTGCGCTCCGGCGGCTCCTCGACGGCCTTCAGCAGAGCGTTCGACGCGCCTTCGGTGAGCCTGTCGGCGTCTTCGATGATCACGACCTGCCAGTGGCCGGTCGTCGGCCGGCGGGCGGCCGCCTGCACCAGCGCGCGCATCTCGGCGACCGAGATGGACAGGCCCTCCGGCACCACGAGCCGGACGTCGGCGTGGGTGCCCGCCATCGTCGTGTGGCAGCCCGGGCAGGCATCGCAGCCGGTGCCGGTGCTGCACTGCAGAGCGGCGGCGAACGTTCGCGCGGCCACCGACCGGCCGGACCCGGGCGGGCCGGTGAGCAGCCACGCGTGCGTCATCGCGCCGGGCGGCGCGGGCTCGCCGGCGACGATCTTCGCGGCGGCCGCCGCGGCCGAGGCCAGCGTTTCGACCGCGGGCTCCTGGCCGACCAGCTGGTTCCAGACACCGATGCGTTCGGTCGTCGTCACTTCGCCTCCACGCGAGGCTCTTCCGGCGTCTCGATGGGCAGGGGGTCGTCGAGGTCCAGCGGCAGGATCGACGGCCGGTCCGTCGCCGGGGCGTCGGTGGTCGCCGGGTTTCCGCTGGTCGGCGCGTCGGCCGCCGGGGCCAGCGCGGACAGGCGGCCGACGAACACGGCACGCAGCGCGGTGCGGATGCGCTCGGCGACCTCGGTGTCCGAGCCGTCGGCGTCGATCACGACGTACCGTTCCGGGTCGGCCGCGGCCATCTCGGTGAGCAGGTGCTGGACGCGCCACTGGTCGTTCATCGTGGTCGCGCGGTCGCGCGGCGCGCCAGGCGGTGCGGAGTCCAGCAGGACGGTCAGGTCCGGCCGCAACCGCCCGGTCGCCCAGTCGGCGAGGCCTTCGAGCTCGTCGCTGTCCAGCCCGGCGACGGCCGAGAGGTGCGCCAGCGGCGAGTCGACGAACCGCTCCATCACCACGACCGAACCGGCGTCGAGCGCCGGCTGCACGTGCCGCTCGACGATGTCGGCCCGGACCGCGGCGGCGGCCAGCGCCTGGGCCCGCGCCCCGGTCAACGAAGCGCCGGCGACGAGCGCCGTGAGCCGCTTGTCGTCGAGGGCCGGATCGGCGGCGACCACGACGGGACGGGTGCCGCCGCGCATCCAGTCGGCCAGGTTGACGGCCTGGATCGCCGTGTTGATCGCGGTGGTGCCTTCGACGGCGATGAGGAAGCCGTTGACGCGCCTCGGCGTCCGGCGCAGCGCGTTGCGCAGGTCCGACAGGATCGGCTCGGTGCGCTTGTCGTCCATCTGCCGGTAGGCGAAGAGCCCGGCGACCAGCGCGATCGCGGCGCCGGCGAGCATGATCGGCCGGGTGCCGTCGATCGTGACCGGGCTGCCCCAGACGTTGATGGTGTGCGGCGCCACCACGCCGACCAGGACCGGGACGGTGACCGTGGTGCCGAACAGGACCAGCTTCATCATCAGCTGGTAGATCGCGTTGATCCGGCCGCGGATGGCGTCTTCGACCCGCGAGCCGATGATCGTGACACCGGTGAGGAACGCCGTCCCGGCCCAGAAACCGACCAGTACCACGGTGACGAGCGAGATCGACAGGTGCGGCGACAACGCCACCAGCGCGAGCGAGAGCCCGGCCGCGATGATGGAGACGCCGAACAACCGGTCGTGCGGGAGCCGGCGGGAGAGCTTGGGCGCGAAGGCCATCCCGGACGCGAGACCGAGGAAGATGGCCAGCACCAGGAGGCTGAACGCCGAGTCGCCGGCCAGCAGGCTCGAGGAGTACGGCTTGGCCGAGCCGATGACGGCGCCGCCCGCGGCGAACGCGCCGAACGCGCCGACCAGCAGCCCGCGCACGAGCGGCGTGCTGCGGATGAACCGGAAGCCGTCGGCGATCATCGTGCCGATGCCGGTCTTCTCCTCGTCGGCCGGCTTGACCTTCTGTTCCGGCAGCTCGTGGACGTTGCGCAGCGAAAGCTCGGGGATCCGGGTGGCGATGAGGATCGCGCTGGCCAGGTAGAGCAGGCCGGTGATGATGACGACGAGCTTCGCGATGCTGAGGCTCGCGCTCTCGCCGGGGAAGAGGTGGAAGGTCGTGTTGACGCCGGTGATGATCGCGTTCGCACCGGCCGCGGTGATGACGGCGAGGCCGTAGGTCATCACCATGCCGAGCTGGTTGGCCGTCTCCACCTGGTCGGGGCGGCGGAGCAGGTTGGGGACCGCGGCCTCTTTCGAGGGGATCCACATGCTCGCCGCGCTGCCGACGAGGAAGTTGCCGACGAGCAGCCACCACGGCGCGCTGACGAAGGCGATGGACAGCAGGAACCCGCAGCGCAGCAGGTCGGCGACCACCATGACCTTGCGGCGGTCGAACCGGTCCGCGAGCAGCCCGCCGACCGGGGCGAACAACAGTCCCGGCGCCAGGCCGGTCAGCACGACGCCGACGAAGGCGAAGTTCTGCGCGAAGTAGTTGTTCGTCAGCTTCGTGGCCAGGCCGGTCAGGGCGAGGATGTTCAGCCAGTCGGCCACGCTGCACAGGTACGTGACGCCCCAGAGGCGCCGGAACGGTTTGATCGCCAGCACCCGCCGGACCCGGTTGATCGTGGACGCCTCGGCGCCCGACGACCTACCCGGGCCGGACCCGGGTACCGATCGCACGCCCTCGCTGATACGCCCACCCCACTAGTCACCGCGGCGCCGGGCGCCCTCGTGAGGTCGCCCGACCGTGAAGCCAGGGTAGCCCGATCGGCCCTTGCCTCGCGGACGGCCCCGAGGTGCCGGTGGGGTGGGGAACAGCGAGCGAATGCTAGTCGAACAGTCCGGTCACGCTGCTGACCAGGCTCGACACCAGTTCGATGGCGACGAAACCGAACACGATCAGCAACGCCACCGCGAGCATGACCCCCGCCGCACTCGACGACGGCCGGTTGAACGCCGGCATCGACACCGCGGGCAGGCGCCGCCGCTTGACGGGCACCACCTCGAGGTCTTCGTCGAAGTCGTCCTCGGCGGGTGCCTTCTGCCGCACGGGCCGCTGCAGCATCGGCGGCCTCGTGGGCCACGTACGCCGCCGGTTCCGCTGGCGTGGCAGGAGCCCCATCGGCGGCGCCACGTCTTCGCCGAAGCCGCCCGTGGTGCCGGCCGGCGGGATCGCTTTCGGGGTCCCGCCGTCCTCCTCCCGGAGGGTTTCCTCGACCATCCGCCGCACGGCCTCGTCGTCGTGCGGCACGGGCCCGGCTACCGGGAAGGCAGCGGGCTCGTGGCCATGGGCGCCGGCGGAGCGTGGTTCGGGTGCCGCCGTGACCAGTCCCGAGACGGGGTCGGCGAACATCTCGCCGGGGGCTTCGGACAACGTGCCGTCGCGCTGAGTGAGCTCGGGGGCATTGAAGAAGGGAGCCTCACCGTTCGCGCTCATGGTGACCACCTCACTACTGAATGTCCTCGCCTTTCCAGGGTAGCGACGATGGCGGATAACGCATCCGCCCAATGGCTCTGTCTGTAATGGAGGGTCGGTCACGCAGCGCAAGCCCGCACCCGAACCCCCTGCAGTGTCCAGTCCGCCGGTGGTCCGGTCGACCGCCAATGGTGACGGATCGTAGTGAGTCGGGTCACAGGAGCCGTCGGGAGGGGCCGGCCGGGAGTGGCCGTTCGGTGACCAGTTTGCCGGTTTCCGATCGGGTTGGGGATGGGTTTGCCTGGAGGCGCCGGACGGGCGAGGTGCGCCGGTTGGCGGTTCGGCCGCGGCCGGTCGGAGCATCGGCTCGGGGTGGGCGTCGTGACTGACTGTTCCGATGGCGCGCTGGGGCGACGCTTCTCTCAAGGCACCTCCTCGTACCCCAGGTCGATCATCTTCCGGCACCAGTCGCGGAGCATGCCGCGGCTGAAGGGGCTCAGGACCAGCTGACGGCGACCGTCGCCGCGATCGAGGGCGGCCAGCGCGAAACGGCCCAGGTCGGTGTCCACCAGGACGAACCCGTGGTCCGGGAACTCCGCGCACAGGCCGCCGAACGCGAGCATGTCCAGCACCGCCGTACCCGAGCGCGGGCGGCGGAGCAGCTCGCGTATCGCGCCGACGTCGTCGTCCTGGCCGTCACGGACCAGGCCGTCGTCGTCCACCGACAGCCAGATCGCGCGAGGCGAGGCGCCGAACGGGGCCTCCGGCAGCTCCGCCACCAGCATTTCCGGCAGCTCCTCGAAGTCGGCGAGGTGGATCGCCGTGCGGCCGGGCAGCGAGCCCATCATGAAGGCCCGTTCGCCGTCCGCGTAGCAGCGGATGTCCGCCGTCTCCGGTCCCTGGTCGAACACACCGCACAGCGCCGCCCGGACCGAACCGCGCAGCATCAGCGACACGACTTCGAAGCCGACATCGTTGAGCTCACCGTCCACGCCGAACGGCGTGCCGTCGATCCAGGCGGCCCACGCCGTGTGCCGTTCGACCTCCTCGACCAGGTCGGCGGGGTCGTCGGAGACTGGTCCGTGCACCAGGATGTCGTGGTCGCTGACGTCCGGGTTGTAGAACCGGTCGACCGGCTCGCGGTCCGGCATCGCGGCCAGTACCGGTCCGGCGGCCAGTTCGAGGAGTTCCCGGGCCGCCGTGCGCTCAGCCATGGCTTCGCACCGCCTGTCCCGGGCTTCGCTCACCCTCGCCCGGACCGGCCGCCGGGCCGGGCTCGCCCCGCGCAACACTCGACGACCCGCCACGATCCGGCGCACGCGGCTCAACGACTGGCGGCCCGCTCGGAGCATCGGCCAGGCCCCGATCGGCAACCGGCAGCCCACCGCGCGCGGGCACACCCCGCCCGGCGGGCGGCGGCCCGCCCGGGCTGTCGGGCACCCTCTGCTCGACCGCCGGCGACCCGCCTCTCCCGGGTGAACCCAGCCCACTGCCCCGCGACCCGTTCTCACCACCGGGCGAGGTCCGATCGGCAGCCGGCAACCCGGCCGGACTGCGGGACAAACCTCGTCCGGCCGCCGGCGAGCGGCGACCCTCCTCGGCCACCGACGGGGTGCTGCGGATCGCCGCCGGACTCCGCGGGATGGGCACGTCGCTGATCAGCTCTGCCGCCTCGAGGATCGCGTCGCGCACGGTCAGGCCCAGCTGGGCCGGTTTTTCCTCCACTCCCTTCGAGAACCCCTGCTCACGCATGGCTCTGCACCGCCTCGACGATCCACTGCTCGGCCGTGCTCCGTGAGGCAGGGCCCCACGTGACCGTCCAGCGGCCGGTGCGGCCGACCGCCGCGCTGAACTGGTAGCGGCCCAGGTCGTTGTCCACCAGGCCGAACGCTCCGTGGGGGTACTCGGCCAGGATCGCGTTGCGCACCGCCAGGTCGACCAGCACCGTGCCCAGCCGGGGACGGGCCGCGCACTCGCGGATCTGCTCCACCGCTCGCTCGCACCCGCGCGGGATCAGCCCACCCTCGTCCGTCTCGATGCGCACGTGCTGACCGGGACCCGGTGGGCGGTCGGGCAGGCCGTCGAACACCCAGCCCGGCAGCTCGCTCAGGAAGCCGGACCGCAGGCGCGCGCGGTTGCCCAGCTTGTGCAGCACCGTCGTGTAGTCCTCGTCGCCGAAGAACCGCACCTCCCACGGCTCCTGCCGCGCCGGGAAGACACCGGTGACCACGCCGCGGATGAAACCGCCCCGCAGCGCCCGGTACAGCCCGACCGCCTCCGGCGTGACCTCGCCGCCGGGCGCGAGGCCGATCGCGGACATGCCGGCGACGAACCGGGTGTACTGCTCCACCTCGTCGGCGAGGCTCCGCACGGGCGACGAGCGACGTCCCGGCAGCGGTTCGGTGTCCGCCAGCACCGGCGGGATCTCGAACTCGGGGTCGTAGAACTCCATCACCGAGGGCCGCTCCGGCACCTCGGCCGACAGCGGGGCGATGACCTCGTCGATGACGTCGAAGACGGCGACTGAAGTGTTCACCCCTAGATTGAACACCCTGGCACCGACAATTTCTCGCACATATGTTCGAGTGAGTGACCTCGTTCGGTGAGCGGTCGGCGAGCGGCTCAGCCATGAGCCGGCACCCGCCCTTCGACGAGTTCCGCGAGCCCCGCCACGCTTCCGGGCAGCCACCAGAACCGGCGGTGACCGCCCCTGGCTCTGCCCAGCGCCGCCAGGTGCCGGCCGCGGTCGTCGTCGACGAACGCCAGCATCTCCCACGGCCGCCGCGAGCCGTCGCTGGTGATGTCGAACTGGACGGTGCCGAGCCGCGGCCGGCGCAGGTCGTCCATCAGATCGAGGAGCAGGCACTCCTGCTCGGGCTCGAGCACTCCGCGCTCGTCGGCATCGAGGCACAGCCCTTCGCCCGGCGCCGGCGGACGAGGCGGCAGCCGCGTCAATGCCAGGGCGAGGAACTCCGCTACCGACCCCGGCGAAGGCCCGGACAGGCGCAAGCCCTCCCCGGCCACGCCGAACCGCGTCCGGTCGTCGAAGAACGCCGATGTCCACGGCTCGTCGAACACCGCGACGGCCACGCCGCAGACGCCGCCGCTGCCCAGGAAGCCGGGGAGCGACTCGATCAGGTCCGTGGCGGTGGAACTGCCGGCGGCCGCCGCCCGGACCGGCTTGAGGATCTTGGTGGTCACCGTGTGCACGGTGCGTGGTGTCGTGGTCACGCGTTCATGAAACCCGGGACCACCGACAATTTCCCGAACATCCGTTCGAGGTGTCACCCGAAAGAGTGGCCGGACGCCGTGAAGGCCCCCGGCGCACCGGGGGCCTTCACGAGCGGAAACCTGCGGTCTTACTTGGCCTTCGTCGCGGTCGAGCTGCGCTTCGTCGTGGTGGACTTCGCGGTCGCGGCCTTGGCGGTCTTGCTCGTGCCCGCCTTGACCGTCTTCGCCGTCGTCGAAGCCGGCTTCCGCGCCGGCGCCTTCCGCTTCGGCGCCGGGCCCTTCGCCCGCTTCTCCGCGAGCAGCTCGGACGCCCGTTCGGCGGTCAGCGACTCGATCTCGTCGCCCTTCCGCAGCGTCGCGTTGTACTCGCCATCGGTCACGTACGGGCCGAACCGGCCTTCCTTGACGACCATGGGCTTCTTCGACGCCGGGTCCTCACCGAGTTCCTTGAGCGGCGGCTTCGCCGTGGCAGAACGACCACGCTGCTTCGGTTCGGCGTAGATCTTCAGCGCTTCCTCGACCGTGATCGAGAACAGCTGGTCCTCGGTCGAGAGCGACCGCGAGTCCGTGCCCTTCTTCAGGTACGGCCCGTAGCGCCCGTTCTGCGCCGTGATCTCGTCGCCGGACTCCGGGTCCTTGCCGACCACGCGCGGCAGCGAGAGCAGCTTCAGCGCGTCTTCGAGCGTGATGGTCTCGATGTCCATCGACTTGAACAGCGAACCCGTACGCGGCTTCGGCGCCTTCGCCTTCGCGGCCTTCTTCTGTGCCGGAGTGGCATCCTCGGGGATCTCGATCTCCGGCAGCACCTCGGTCACGTAGGGCCCGAAACGGCCTTCCTTCGCGACGATGTCGTGCCCGCTCACCGGGTCGGTGCCCAGCGTGCGGCCCTCCTGCGGGGTCGCGAACAGCTTCTCCGCGATCTCCTGCGAGAGCTCGTCCGGCGGCAGGTCCTCGGGCAGGTTCGCGCGCTGCGACTCGCCGTTGACCTCGCGCTCGAGGTACGGCCCGTAGCGGCCGACGCGGACGACGACGGTGTGCCCGTCGGCGTCGCTGAACAGCGGGATCGAGTTGATCTCCCGCGCGTCGATGTCCTCGACGCTGCCTTCGACGAGCTTCTTCAGCCCGCCCAGCCGTCCGATCGAGCCGTCGACGCCCATGTCACCGCCGAAGTAGAACTTCGACAGCCACTGCGCGCGCTGCTCGTTGCCCGACGCGATGCGGTCGAGCTCGTCCTCCATGCCGGCGGTGAAGTCGTAGTCGACCAGCCGCTCGAAGTGCCGCTCCAGCAGGCCGATCACGGCGAACGCGACCCACGACGGAACGAGCGCGGAGCCCTTCTTCCAGACGTAGCCGCGGTCCTGGATGGTCTTGATGATCGACGCGTACGTCGACGGGCGGCCGATGCCCAGCTCTTCCAGCTTGCTGACCAGGCTCGGCTCGGAGTACCGGGCCGGCGGCGACGTCGTGTGCCCGTCCGGGCTCAGCTCGGTCGCGGTGAGGTCCTGGTCCTTCTCCAGCACCGGCAGGCGGCTCTGCTTGTCGTCGGCTTCGCCACCGGTCTCGGTGTCGACCGCCTCGACGTACGCCTTGAGGAAGCCCGCGAAGGTGATCGTGCGGCCCGAAGCCGCGAAGGTGCATTCCTCGCCCGACGTCGCGTTGCCGACGATGCGCACGGACATCGTGGTGCCCTTGGCGTCCGCCATCTGCGACGCGATCGTGCGCTGCCAGATCATCTCGTAGAGGCGGTACTCGTCGGTGTCCAGCTCGCTCGCGACCTGGCCCGGCGTGCGGAAGACCTCGCCCGACGGGCGGATCGCCTCGTGCGCCTCCTGCGCGTTCTTGACCTTGCGCGTGTACTGGCGCGGCGACGGCGAGACGTACTCCTTGCCGTACAGCTGCGTGGCCTGGCTGCGCGCCGCCGAGATCGCCGACTCCGACAGCGTCGTGGAGTCGGTACGCATATAGGTGATGTAGCCGTTCTCGTACAGCTTCTGCGCGATCCGCATCGTGCGCTCCGAGGTGAACCGCATCTTGCGGCCCGCCTCCTGCTGCAGCGTCGACGTCATGAAGGGCGCGTACGGCTTCCGCGTGTACGGCTTCTCCTCGACGCTCGAGACCTTGAAGTCACGCTGCTTCAGCGCGTCCGCCAGGCGCCGCGCGTCGGCCTCGGCCAGCACGCGGATCTCGTTGTTCGAGGACTTGAGCTGCCCGTCCGAGCCGAAGTCGCGGCCGGTGGCCAGGCGCGCGCCGTCCACGGCGACCAGCCGAGCGGGAAAGTTTCGCGGCGTGGCCTCTTCGCCGGCGTCCATGGTCGCCGAGATGTCCCAGTACGAAGCCGACGTGAAGCGCATCCGCTCGCGCTCCCGCTCGACGACGATCCGGGTCGCCACCGACTGCACACGGCCCGCCGAAAGCTTCGGCATGACCTTCTTCCACAGCACCGGCGAGACCTCGTAGCCGTAGAGGCGGTCGAGGATGCGGCGGGTCTCCTGCGCGTCGACGAGGTCGGCGTCCAGCTCACGGGTCGAGTCGGCGGCCGCGAGGATGGCCTGCTCGGTGACCTCGTGGAAGACCATCCGGCGGACCGGGACCTTCGGCTTGAGCGTCTCGAGCAGGTGCCACGCGATGGCTTCGCCCTCGCGGTCGGGGTCCGTCGCGAGGTAGAGCTCGTCGACGTCCTTGAGCAGGCTCTTGAGCTCGGTGACCTTGGACTTCTTGTCCGGGGTCACCACGTAGAGGGCCTTGAAGTCGTTGTCGACGTCGACGCCGAGGCGTGCCCAGGACTCACCCTTGTACTGGGCGGGCACGTCGGCAGCGCCACGCGGCAGGTCGCGGATGTGCCCGACGGAGGACTCGACGACGTAACCGCCGCCCAGGTAGGGGGCGATCTTGCGGGCCTTCGTCGGCGACTCGACGATGACCAGCCGCCGGTGCCCGGCGCCGTTGTCCGCCGAGGCTCCGTTCTTCTTGGTCCGTGCTCCTGCCACGCTGTCCTGCTCTCCGCTCATCTCGTCCCGCCGCCGCGGGACTGCACCGCGCCCCGTCCCCCTGGGGGTCCGGGCCCGTGTCTCGACCTGTCAGTGTGCACGCTGTTCCGGCCGGGACGGCGCGGAGGTGGCCCAACACGCCGCCGGTCCTGTGCCCAGCGCATCGCCGCTGACCTCGGCGATGTTTCCCCAACGTACCTGCCACGTGATTTCGGCCACGTCCCGCGCAGCCTAGCGCGTGACCGTCCGGATACCCTCCGTTCGACGGTGGTGGGGGCGGGGACGTCACCGCTTCACTGGTTTCCCCGCCCAGCCGAAAGGATCCGCCATGTCCCGACGCCTCCTCGGCGCCCTGCTCACCGCCGCGACCGCCACAGTATTACTGGGGACCACTCCGGCGAGTGCGGCCGCGGCGAACTTCGCCGGCACGGTAGCCCTGTCCAACTGCTCCGGTTCGGTGGTCAAGCCCGCCGCGACCCCCGACACCGCACCCGCGCTCGTGATGTCCAACGGGCACTGCCTCGAGACCGGGTTCCCCGGTCCCGGCCAGGTCATCACCAACCGGACGTCCAGCCGGACGTTCACGCTGCTCAACGCGAGCGGCGGCAACGCGGGCACGCTGCGGGCCAAGAAGATCGTCTACGGGACGATGACCGACACCGACGTGTCGCTCTACCAGCTCACCACCACCTACGCGCAGATCAAGTCGAGCTACGGGATCTCGCCGCTGGAGCTGTCCAACGCGCACCCGGCCGCCGGCATCGCGATCGACGTCGTCTCGGGCTACTGGAAGCGGATCTACTCCTGCAACGTCGACGGCTTCGTCTACCGGCTGAAGGAGGGCAGCTGGACCTGGAAGGACTCGATCCGCTACACGTCCGCCTGCCAGACCATCGGCGGCACGTCGGGCTCGCCGATCGTCTCCGGCGGCAAGGTCGTCGGCGTGAACAACACCGGCAACGAGGACGGCCAGCGGTGCACGGAGAACAACCCGTGCGAGGTCGACCAGGCCGGGAACGTCACCGTCCGCTACAAGACGAACTACGGCCAGGAGACCTACGGCATTCCCGCCTGCCTCACCGCGGCCAACGAAATCGCCCTCACCCAGGCCGGCTGCACCCTGCCCCGGCCCTGACGCGCCGCCCGCGCCCGGTCAGGCCGTGCTCGTCACGGCCTCCGGGTGCGGGACCGGCCGCGGCGCCGCGCCGGGCCACACCGCCTCGGCGCCCGGTGGCGGTTCCCCGATGAGCTCCAGCAGCGCCTCCAACCGGCGTTTCCCGGTGACCTTGACCGCCGGGACCTCGACCTTCGGGCCGGTCAGCTTCGCCGCGACGCCCAACGGCGTCAGCGCCTCGACCAGCCGCTCGTGCATGCCGGGCGCCAGCGGGTCGACGCCCAGCAGGTAGCCCTGCGTGCCGGGGCGGCCACTGGCCAGCGCCCACATCCGCAGCATCGCCCCGCTCAGCCGGAAGCCGTCCGGCACCGCCTTGCCCGAGTCGTCCTCGACCGGGCCCGCGCAGCCCTCACGCAGCCACCTCAGCGCCAGCGGGAGCAGGTCGACCCGGAACGACGTACGGACCTGTGGATTGCCGCAGTCGGCCTTCGAGACCTGGGCGTCCGCGCCGCGGCAGCGGAACTCGCGCGCCAGGATGTGTGCCCGCCACGGCTCCTCGACGACCACCGACAGCCGGGCGGCCGTGCGCCCGAAGCCGGTGATCTGGCCGTGGCAGCACAACAGCCCGGCCAGGTCACCCAGACCCGGCCCGCTGGCCTCGGCGGAAAAGAGGGAGATCGTCCGATCCACCGCGCCATACTAGAACACAAGTTCGATTCGTGGCGATAGTCACGCCGATCTTCACCGAGGCGGTTGATCCAGCTGACGGCAGGCGGGAGCGCGCTGCTCCGCCGCTTCGAGGGCTGGGACGTCCTTCAGGCCCTTGAGGTAGTCGAGCGCGTCGATGCGGTCCAGCGTGGCCTTGGCCTCGCCGAGGGCCTCCTTGGTCGCCGCCGCGTCGCCGCGGACGGCGTCGATGCGCTGACGCGCGTTCTCGGCGTGCTCACGGATGTCGGCGAACTGCCCGATGACGTCCTCACGGCCGCTGTCGGCCGACGGCACCGGTGGCGCGCCGAGCGCGTTCAGCCCGGCGAGGCTCTGGTCGAGCCCGCCGACCACCGAGGAAAGCAGGTCGCTGGAGGTCCGGGAGGCCTGCTGAGGCGTGCTCGGATCGACGACCGGCAACGCCGCCAGGGTGCGGACCAGGTGCGTCACCGCGCCGCAGTAGGAGTCCGCCCATCTCGCCGCGGGATCGGCCTGCGGCACCACGGTCGTCACCGACAGACCTTGGTCCCGCGCCGGCGCTTGCGCGGCTTGCTGCCCGCAACCGGCGATGCCGATGGTGATCGTCGCGGTTACGGCGGCGAAGACGGTTGACCGCGGCCGCACAAGACCTCCTGCTCGACGACGTCCCGGAAGGCCCGACGGTACCGACTCGGTGCCGCTTCGCAAGTCGCCGAGCCAGTGTGGGATGTCCCGACACGCCTCGGCGCTTTTCAGGAGCCCCGGGACGAACACAGGCCCGGCACGCGACGCTGCGTGCCGGGCCTGTGGACGGGGATGTGCGTCAGGCCTTGATCTCCGTCGGGGAGTCGGTCAGGACCGTCCCCCGGCGCTTCGACACCACGATCGCCGCCACGATCACGGCGACCGCGACGAGCGAGATGATGATGCGCACCGCGGTGTTCTCGTCCGGGCCGATCGAGAACTGGACGACGGCGGGCGCGATCAGCACCGAGACCAGGTTCATCACCTTGATCAGCGGGTTGATCGCGGGGCCGGCGGTGTCCTTGAACGGGTCACCCACGGTGTCACCGATGATGGTGGCCTCGTGCGCGGACGAGCCCTTGCCACCGTGGTTGCCGTCCTCGACCAGCTTCTTCGCGTTGTCCCACGCGCCACCGGAGTTGGCGAGGAAGATCGCCATCAGGGTGCCGCAGGCGATCGCGCCGGCCAGGTAGCCGGCGAGCGCGCCGGTGCCCAGGCCGAAGCCGACCGCGATGGGGGCGAAGACCGCCAGCAGACCCGGCGTCGTCAGCTCACGCAGCGAGTCGCGCGTGACGATGTCGACGACCTTGCCGTACTCGGGGCGGGTGGTGCCCTCCATGATCCCCGGGATGTCGCGGAACTGGCGACGGACCTCGTAGACGACCGCGCCGGCGGCGCGGGAGACCGCGTTGACGGCGAGACCGGAGAACATGAACACGACGGCCGCACCGATGATGACGCCGACCAGCGTGTTCGGGCTGACGATCGAGTTGACGAACGACTTCGTCGCGTCGAGGCCGGTGACGACGCCGTTGCCCATGCCCGACAGCGTCTTCGTGATCGCGTCGGAGTAGGAGCCGAAGAGCGCGGTCGCCGCGAGGACGGCCGTCGCGATCGCGATGCCCTTGGTGATGGCCTTGGTGGTGTTGCCCACCGCGTCCAGCTCCGTGAGGATCTGCGCGGCCTTCTCGTCGACGTCGCCCGACATCTCGGCGATGCCCTGCGCGTTGTCCGAAACCGGGCCGAACGTGTCCATCGCGACGATGACGCCGACGGTGGTCAGCAGGCCGGTACCGGCCAGCGCCACGGCGAACAGCGCGACGCCGCCGCCCAGCAGGTACGCACCGAACACGGCCGCGCCGATCACCAGCGCGGTGTAGACGGCGGACTCGAAACCGACCGAGATGCCCGAGAGGATGACGGTCGCGCCACCGGTCTCCGACGTCTGCGCGACGTCCTTGACCGGCTTGTACTCGGTGCCGGTGTAGTAGCCGGTCAGCTTCAGGATGACCGCCGCGAGCACGATGCCGATGATCACCGCGATGGTCGCGATGACCGCCGGGTTACCCGAGTTCTCGAAGCCCGCGCCGAAGTCGGAGAAGCTGCTCGGCAGGTACACGAACGCCGCGATCGCCGACAGCACCGCGGAAATGACCGCGGAGATGTAGAAGGAGCGGTTGATCGTGACCAGACCGCCCTCACCCGGGCGCGCCTTGGTGATGTAGACACCGATGACCGCGGTGATGACACCGATGGCCGGCACGATGAGCGGGAAGATCAGGCCGTGCACGCCGAAGGCGGTGCTGCCCAGGATCAGCGCGGCGACCAGCATGACGGCGTAGGACTCGAAGAGGTCCGCGGCCATGCCGGCGCAGTCGCCGACGTTGTCGCCCACGTTGTCCGCGATGGTCGCGGCGTTGCGGGGGTCGTCCTCGGGGATGCCCTGCTCGACCTTGCCGACCAGGTCCGCGCCGACGTCGGCGGCCTTGGTGAAGATACCGCCGCCGACACGCATGAACATCGCGATCAGGGCGGCGCCGAAGCCGAAGCCCTCGAGCACCTTGGGCGCCTGGCCGGTGTAGACCAGCACGACGACCGCGGCACCGAAGAGGCCGAGACCGACGGTGATCATGCCGACCACGCCACCGGTGCGGAACGCGACGCGCATCGCGATCTCGCGGCCGCCTTCCTCACGCGACGCGGCGGCCACGCGCAGGTTCGCCTGCGTGGCCAGCCACATGCCGAGGTAGCCGATCGCGAACGAGAACGCCGCACCGACCAGGAAGAAGATCGAACGACCGATCTTCTCGTTCCAGTCGTCGGCGGGAAGTGCGAAGAGCAGGAGGAACACGATCACGCCGAAAATGGCGAGGGTGTTCCGCTGCCGCTTGAGGTAAGCGGCCGCACCTTCCTGCACCGCCTTGGCGATGTCCTGCATCTTGGCGGTGCCCTGGCCCGCGGCCAGCACCTCCTTGAGCAGGACGTAGCCGATGACGAGTGCGGCAAGCGCGACCACGGCGACTACACCGACAATCGTGTAGCCACCTCCGGTGAGCGCAATACTGCCTGCGCCCTCCGCGAGGAACTGCCGTGACATTCGTCCTCCAGGAGACGTCGCCGATCGCCAGCGTCGACGAGCCGAGGGTTCGACACGGCCGGCGCTGGCATGGACCCTGTACGGAGCGACACGCTAGCCGGGCAGCAACGCACGTCTCACATGACGCTCACCACAGAGGGTGTGGATTGCGGGAGTGTATTGGTATCGCAACCAGCGTCTTCACGCCGTCCCGGTGACGGTACATTCCGTTACCTTGTGAGGCTCCTCACTTGATCGATCACTCATCCGCCGATCCGTTGGCGCGGTTGAGGATCGCTCGGGGATGCGAGAACTGTCGGACCCCTGTGCGAAGCTCGGCTGGTGGACGACTCACGGGGACGGCGGCTGCTGGGGCGGGTGACCGCCGGCATCCCGTCGCGCGAGGATCCGGTCACGCACGTCGCGGACCTGCCGGGCCGAAACGCGCGTTACGCAGAGTGGCCGTCGTGGGTGGATCCGGCCGTCGTGACTGCGCTGCGTGACTGCGGCGTCTCGGCCCCTTGGACGCACCAGGCGGAGGCGGCTTCGCACGCGTACGAGGGTCGCCACGTCGTGATTTCGACCGGCACGGCGTCGGGAAAGTCGCTGGCCTACCAGCTGCCGGTGCTGTCCCGGCTGGCCGCGGGCGAGAAGGCGAACGCGCTGTACCTGTCGCCGACCAAGGCGCTGGGAGCGGACCAGCTGCGGTCCGTGTCCTCTTTGGACATCCCGGGCGTGCGGGCGGCGTCGTTCGACGGGGACACGCCGATGGTGGAGCGCGACTGGGTGCGCGCGCACGCCAACTGGGTGTTCACCAACCCGGACATGCTGCACCGCGGGATCCTTTCGCAGCACGGGCGGTGGGCCCCGTTCTTCCGGCGGCTCGGCTGCGTGGTGGTCGACGAGTGCCACAGCTACCGGGGCGTCTTCGGCTCCCATGTCGCGCTGCTGCTTCGCCGGCTTCGGCGCGTTGCCGAGCATTACGGCGCTTCGCCGGTCTTCGTGCTCGCTTCGGCGACGACGGCTTCGCCGGCTTCGTTCGCTTCGCGGTTGACGGGGGTGCCTTGTCTCGCCGTGACGGATGACGCCTCTCCACGCGGCGCCCGGACGGTCGCGTTGTGGGAGCCGCCCTTGCTGGAGGAGCTGACCGGGGAGAACGGCGCGCCGGTCCGGCGTTCGGCGGGCGCGGAGACGTCGCGGATCCTGGCCGACCTGGTCGTCGAAGGCGCGCGGTCACTGGCGTTCATCCGGTCGCGGCGGGGCGCGGAGCTGGCCGCGCTGGGTGCGCGTCGCATATTGTCCGAAGTGGACCCCGCATTGGTGGAAACTGTTGCGGCGTATAGGTCTGGCTATCTTCCGGAAGAGCGTCGGGCGCTGGAAGCGGCGTTGCTGACGGGGCGCCTGCTGGGTGTCGCGACGACCAACGCGCTGGAGCTCGGCGTCGACATCGCGGGGCTGGACGCGGTGGTGCTGGCCGGCTACCCGGGCACGCTCGCGTCGTTCTGGCAGCAGGCCGGGCGGGCGGGCCGCTCGGGCGATTCGGCGCTGGTGGTATTCGTGGCGCGGGACGATCCGCTCGACACGTACCTGGTGCACCACCCGGCGGCGCTGCTCGACCGCCCGGTCGAGACGGCGGTGCTCGACCCGGCGAACCCGTACGTGCTGGCGCCGCAGCTCGCGTGCGCGGTGGCCGAGCTGCCGCTGACCCTCCCGGAACTGGAGATGTTCGGCGGCGCGGCGGCGCAGGAGGTGCTGACCGAGCTGGCGGAGCAGCAGTTGCTGCGGCGCCGGTCGAGCGGCTGGTACTGGACGTCCCGGGAACGGCCGCACGCCGAAGTCGGGATCCGCGGGACGGGCGGCGAGCAGATCGCGGTGGTCGAGTCGGACTCCGGGCGGATGCTGGGAACGGTCGATCCGGGGTCGGCGTGCTTCGCGGTCCACCCCGGCGCGGTGTACCTGCACCAGGGGTCGTCGTACGTGGTCGACGAGCTGGACCTGGATCAGGGGCTGGCGATGGTGCACGCGGAGAACCCGGACTGGACGACGACGCCGCGCGAGATCGTGGACATCGCGGTGCTGAGCACGCAGGAGAAGCAGGAGTTCGGCGGGGTGAGCGTGTGCCTCGGCGAGGTGGCGGTGACGTCCCAGGTGGTCGGCTACCTGCGGCGACGTCCGTCGGGTGAGGTGCTGGACCACACGCCGCTCGACCTGCCGGAGCAGAGTCTGCGCACGCGGGCGGTTTGGTACACGATCTCGTCGGGGTTGCTCGGGACCGATGGAGTGCGAGCGCCGCGGGCTTCGGGCGCTGGTGGTTCGCGCGGGTCCGGTGATGACGGTGGCCTGGCGACTTCGGGCGACTCTGACGGCTCGGCGACTGCCGGCGGTCCGGCACCCTCGGGTGAGTCGATCGCTTCGGCCGGCGCTGCGACGGCGGGCGGCTTGGCGACTTCGAGCGGCTCGGGCGTTGCGGCCGGCACCGCGACTGATGGTCGCTTGAGCGGCTCGGGCATTTCGGCTGATGGCGAGGCGGGGACCGGGGGCCATCGGGTGGGGACCGAATCTGTGGGGCCGGTGGGGACCGGGGAGGAATCCCTGGCGAACGGTCGGGGGCCCGTTCACGAGGGTGGCAGGGCACCGGGGAGTGCCGGATTGGTTCCGGCACGGGTCCCCGGTGCCCTGCATGCCGCCGAGCACGCGGCGATCGGCCTGCTACCGCTGTTCGCTACGTGCGACCGATGGGACATCGGCGGGGTGAGTACCGCGTGGCACGAAGACACCGGGGAGGCGACGGTGTTCGTGCATGACGGCCATCCCGGGGGTGCGGGATTTGCCGAACGCGGTTATGCCGCGATTGTCCCGTGGCTGGTCGCTACGCGGGAGGCGATCGTCTCCTGCGAGTGCCCGGCGGGATGCCCGTCCTGCGTCCAGTCGCCGAAGTGCGGGAACGGCAACGATCCGCTGGACAAGGCGGGGGCAGTGGCTGTCTTGAGCACCGTGCTCGGGGCGTTGCGTCAACACGGTGCCTAGACGGCCACTTTGGTGGTTCATGGAGTTGTGTCCTGCTCCGCCTCGGCCGGGTTGGGACCGGCCGGCGGCGGTCGTTCGGGTGGGTCAGGCCGCAGTGGTCTGAACCAGCTGCGCGGCGTCGGCACCGGCCAGGGCGCGGACGAGCACGTCGTGCACCTCGGCGGCGTCCGGCAGCTGCCAGCCGCAGACCTCGGGCTTGACGCGCCAGTGCACGACACCGTGCTGGAACGGCGACGGGGGCAGCGGGATGTAGCTGTCCTTGCCGTGCCACTGGATCGACGCGCGGGTCGCCAGCTCGGCCGGGATGTGGTCGGCGACGGTGGTGAGGAAGAGCCAGCGGCCGTTCGGCATCGCGACGATGGGCGCGGGGTGGCCGAGGGCGCGGAGCAGGCGGCAGGCGCGCTTGCCGAGTTCGTCGTCGACCTCGATGGCGTCGAGCACGGTGCCGGTCGCGACGAGCAGGCTGTGGGTGCGGTCGGAGAACCAGGTGGCGACTTCGTGGGCGTGGGTGCCGATCTGCTCGCGCCAGTGGTCACTGGCCGGGACCGGGCGTCGCCAGGTGAGGTCGTCGCCGCCGGTCAGCGGAGCGGGGTCGACACCCGGGAGCACCGGCCAGCCGCGCCAGGCGAGACCGATCGCCTCCGCCCGCAATTCGATGCGGAAGGCGCCGCGCCAGCTGTCCGGCCAATTCGCGTCCAACATTGTCTTTCCTGCCTTAGGGGATCTGGTTCTCCGCGACCCGTTAAACCCTGCCGTGGTGTCGCACATCTCACTTAACGGCAAGTTGCACATTGCCCGGAACCCCCACGCGACAACCGGTGGTTACGCGGCGATGAACGCCCGGTAGTCCCTACCGCCCGACCGAACCCGACGGCGCGGATCGACGGTGAACGGCAACCGCCCAAGGACCGTTCGTCGTGGGAAACCCCAGCGTCGAGAGCCCGTAAGCCACGCTGACGGGAGTCGGGGCGCCCCTTATCG
Source organism: Amycolatopsis sp. NPDC005961 (assembly GCF_040629235.1). NCBI lineage: Bacteria > Bacillati > Actinomycetota > Actinomycetes > Pseudonocardiales > Pseudonocardiaceae > Amycolatopsis > Amycolatopsis sp. NPDC005961. Next base: position 83,890 of record NZ_JBEXVF010000024.1, read on the forward strand.
GCCCAGGTGAGCGGGGGTTTCGACCGCTCGCCGTGCATGACCGACCGCTGCCCGTGACCATCCGCCGCTCATCGTCCACCCCGGCGGATCAGCCGGTCACCGTGGCATACCGACCGGTCGGCGTCCGCCGGGCGGCGGTGGTGAGTGGCGTCCCGGTGAACGGGTAGCCCCGGTTGACTTGGACGGCTGGAGCCGCCGCTAGGGGTGTGGCGGCCGGCATCGGGCGGAGGACCGCGGGCCGGTCAGCTACGAATGCGGGTGCTCGGGGTCCAGTGGTCGCGCGGGGCAGCCGCTCACGGTGGTGGGCCGGCGGGTCCGGCGCGGGCCCTCGCGGACGGGCCCGGCAGTCCGGCGAAGTCGAGACTCGGCGCCTGGACCTCGACGAAGGCATCCAGCCGCTGCCACCGGCAGGTCAGGAGGCTGACGGCCATCCGATCGGCAACCCACCGGGCACGCTCGCAGGCTCGGACCGGACCATCCGCGGCGTGCGAGGCGGCGGCGAGCGCGCCCAGGTCGGCGGCGCTCTCCGCCCGGTGGCGGGCGAGGACCGCCGCGCCGAGCCAGCAGCCGAGGACCGCCACTCCCGCCAGCGCGGCCACCGCCATGGCTGTCCAGATGGTGGCCACGCCGCCGTCCTGCCGGGCGGGGCACTGCCGGCCGACGGTGTTCCGGTGGCCAGCCCGACCCTGCTCAGTACAGACGTGCCGAACCACGCGCTGCCGACCGACGGTGCTCTGGTGATCGGCAAGGCACGGGTCAGTACAAACGTGCCGAGCCGCGCGCGGCCGACCGACGGCGCTCCGGCGATCGGCAAGGCACGGGTCAGCGCTGACATGCAGCGCCGCTCGTTGCCGACCGGCAACGTTCCCGCCAGCCCGGGCCATCTCAGCGCTCCCCTGCGATGCCGCGCGCTGCCATCCGGCGGCGGCCTGGCTGCGGGACCTGGCCGCCTTGGTGCCTTCCTGGCGAGCCACGTGCCGGCGGCCTGACTGACCCATCGCAGTGCTGACCTGCCGGGGCTCGCGCGGCTGACCGGTGGTGGTCTGGCGGGACCGTCCCGAATCGGTGCTGTCCTGACGGGTTGCGAGCCGGCCACCTGCGGCGTTCTGGTGGTCGGGTCGGCTGGGCTTCCTACTGTCATCCGGGCGCTGGGCGTCTTGGCTTGCGTCACCCTGTCGCATCGGGGGCCTCCACGCCTGGCTCTGCCACTGCGTACGCCGTTGCGTTCAGGTCGATCGCCGGGAGCAGGCCTCCTGTTGGGTGGGCACTTACCTTCACCGTTATCGCGTCGCCGGTTCGGTGGGCTTCCAGGTTCGCGCCTGGTGGGGCTATCTGGTGTACCGCTGCCGCTGCCTCGTGGGGCTGGCCTCTGGCCAGGAGGCGCGCTGCCTCGTGGGCCGCGTCCGTGCAGCGCAGCTGGCTTGTCAGGAGCGTTAGACCCGCTACCAGCAGGACGGTCACCACCGTCAGGCCCGCCAGGCCGAGCGCCGCTTCGACCGTCACCGCGCCTTCGTCGTCGCCGGTCATGATGGGACCGTCAGGGCCTTCATGACCAGGCTTGTCAGCCATGAGACCACCGAGTCACCGGTGAGGAGCGTGTAGAGGACAGCCGCGAACGCTGCGACGGCGACCGTGACTATCGCGTACTCCACCGTGGTGGAGCCGTCGTCGGGCGCTGGGCTGCGGTGGGACGTGCGCATGGGACTTCCTTCGGTGGTTGTCGGGGTCAGAAGAGCGGGCCGAGGCGGGTGGCCAGGCCGAGGACTACCGGGAGGACGCCCAGGCAGAAGAAAGCCGGCAGGAAACACAGGCCGACCGGGAGCGCCAGCGCCACCCCGGCTCGTTCCGCGCGCTCCTCTGCCTCGGTGGCCAGCTCCTCGCGGAAGCGTCCGGCCAGGTCGGTGTTCGCCGCGGCGAACGCCGCGCCCGAGCGGGACGTCCGGATCGCCGTGGCCGCCAGTTCGCCGAGGCCCGGAATGGCCTTCACCGGCGCCCAGGCCTCTTCCGGACCGGAGCCGAGGGCGAGCAGGCCGGCGGTCGAGCGCAGTGCCGCACCTGCCGCGGCCGGCGCGGTGTCCGCCACCGCGTCGAGGGCCGACGGGACCGGTAGCCCGGCGCGGAGGCAGGCCGCGAGGAGATCGAGCGTTCCGGCGAGGCGGAGCTTGGCCGCCAGGTCGACGGTGGGTGCTCGTGGCTGCCGGGTGCGGCGGATCGCCCACCAGCCGGCCGCGGTCGCCAGCGCACCTGCGACCACTCCGGGCAGTCCGCCCATGAGCACTGCCGTCGATACGCCGCCCAGGGTGATCGCCAGGTGCGGGACCGCTCGGGACCACTTACGTGGTTCGGGGCTCGCGCTGCCGGCCAGCCAGGTGAAGCGCCGGGCGGTGGCTGAGTCGCTTGGCCAGATGAGGAGACCCGCGGCGAAGAGAAGGAGCGCGGCCGGGTTCATCGGAGTCGCACCCGGCCCGTCAGGGCACGGCACCAGGCCGTTCCGGCCCAGAGCAGGATGCTGCCGGCCACGAGCAGCAGCTGGCCTGGCGCGCTTTCCGTCAGCACGGGCAGCGGAGACGCGCCCATCGCCTGGCCGAGCACTACGCACAACGCGGGCAGGCAGGTAAGGACCGCCGCACTGGCTCGGGGACCTGCCAGCTTCGCGCGCGCCCGGCGGGCGAATGTCAGGCTTGCTTCGGCGTCGCAGCGGGCCGCGTTCAGGACGTCCGCCATCGGCAGGCCGTAGCGCTTGCCCAGCGTCCAGGCCGCGGCCAGCTCCGGGAGGGCCGGTGCCCGCAGCTCGCCGTCGAGGCGGGCCGACGTCGCCAGCGCGTGGAGGTCGCCCGACACCGCCGGGACGACCTCGGCCGCCGCTTCCGCCGCCGTCACCGGGTGGGCGCCGGAGCGCAGTTCGGACACCATCGTGCGCAAGGCCGTCGCGGTGTGGGCCGCCATCTCGAGGTCCGCGGTCGCCCGCCGGTGGGCTTGCCGCTCCTGGCGCCACGCCAACGTCAGCACGCCGGCGGCGATCGCGCCCCCGGCTCCGGCGAGCAAGCCCGCGACGGCCGCCGGGAGCAGCCAGCGGACCACGGCCCACACGTCCGGGATGCGGACCGTCGCCGGCTGCTCGACCGCGGCTTGGAGCCGGGTCGGTGCCGCCGGCCAGCACGCCAAGGCGGCGCCGACGCAGAGCGGGAACCACGCCGTGATCATCGCGGGCTCCTTCTCCGGCGCGGGAAGATGTTCACCAGCAGGGAGATGCGCACGAGCAGCAGGATCAGCACGCGAGCGCTCCCTTCGTGACGAACAGGTGCCGGTCGACCGTCCAGCGGCCCGCGCGCCACACCGGGACGACTCGCGCCCGGCCGTGTTCCGAGCGGAGCACGCCGACCTCCGCGAGACGGCGTCGGCCGCCGGGCTCGCGTCGCATGTGGAGGACTACGCGGATCGCCGCGACGAGCTGGCTGTGCACCGCTTCGCGGCCCAAGCCGCCGAGGGCCGCCAGTGCCTCGATGCGGGCCGGTACCTCGGCCGGCGAGTTCGCGTGGACCGTGCACGCGCCGCCGTCGTGGCCCGTGTTCAAGGCCGTGAGCAAGGCACCGACCTCGGCGCCGCGGACCTCCCCGACCACCAGGCGGTCGGGACGCATGCGCAGCGCCTGCCGGACGAGCTCCGGCAGCTCCACCGCGCCCGCACCCTCCACATTGGCCGGGCGGGCGACGAGGCTGACGAACTGCGGGTGCGCGGGCTGCAGTTCACCGGCGTCCTCGACGCAGACGATCCGCTCGGCCGGGTCGACGGCGCCGAGCAGGGCGGCCAGGAGCGTCGTCTTACCCGCGCCGGTGCCGCCCGTGACGAGGAACGCCATCCGCCGTGAGACGACCATCTCCAGCAGCTTCGCGCCGTTCGCGTCGAACGCGCCCAGCTCCCGCAACGTCGTGAGGTCGTGCGTCGCCGGACGGAGGACGCGCAGCGACAGGCAGGTGCCGCCGGCCGCGACCGGGGGCAGGACGGCGTGTACGCGGACGCGGCCGTGCGGGCCGGCGCCGGGCAGCCAGCCGTCCACATAGGGCTGTGCGTCGTCGAGCCGGCGGCCCGCCGCGAGCGCGAGGCGCTGGGCGAGGCGGCGGACGGCTTCTTCGCCGCCGGTGAACCGGATTCCGGTGCGGGTGAGGCCGTCCGGACCGTCCGTCCAGACCTCGTCCGGGCCGGTGACCAGTACGTCGGTCGTCGCCGGGTTCTCGAGGAGCGGCGCCAGCGGGCCGGCGCCGACGAACTCGTCGCGGGCCAGGCGGGCCGCGTCGAGCACGGCGTCGTGGCCGAGGGCACCGCCGGCTTCCGCGCGGACCGCCGTCGCGACGGCGACCGGGTCGGCTTGACGGCGATCGCCAGCGAGGCGGTTGCGGACGCGGTCCACGAAGTCGGTAGTCATGACTTCGCCGCCTCGGTCCGGCTGCGGAGGGCTGTCACCCGGGTGCCGGCCAGCACGGCCAGGAAGTTCTCCGCGCTCACCGGGCCGCGGCCGGCGAGGGTCAGGACCGTGGGCAGCAGAAGCTCGGCCACCCTCAGCGGCGGGCCCGGTGGGCGGAGCCGGGCGGTCATCGGGCCGCCGCCCGGGCCTCGCGACGCGCCACGGCCAGGACGTCGGCGGCCGCCGTCGCCAGCGGGCCGGACGGCTTGGCCGGGAACTCGCCGCGCTCGATCGCCACCGGTAAGCCCCGCTCCGGAGCCATCGACGCCAGCAGGGGCGGGCCGAGGAGACCGGCCGTCCGGACGGGCGAGACGCCGGCCCGGGACCGTCCACACGCGACCACACCCAGGCGGGCCGTGAGTTCCGACAGGGGCCGGAGCACCTGCTTCGCCGCCATGCAGGCGCGGAACTCCACGGGCACCACCAAGACCACTAGGTCGGCTACGGCGACCGCTTCCGCCGCCGCCTCGCCCAAGGTGCGCGGGAGGTCGCAGACCACGGTGCGACCCGCACGACGCCCGGCCGCGAGGACGGCCGACAGGGACTCGACCGCCGGGCCTTCGCCCTCCCGGCCGCACGCCAGCACCGGCAGGCTGCCGCCGCGATGCCTCCGCTGCGGGAGCGCAGCGGCCAGTGCCGGTACCGAGACGCGGCCGCTCAGCCGCACCTCCGACCAGCGTGGCCCTGGCGCCTTTTCCAGGCCCAGCAACAGGTCCAGGCCACCGCCGAGCGGGTCGCAGTCCACCAGCAGGGCGCCGCCCGGATCCCGGTCGGCCGCCAGCGCCAGCGTCGCCGCGAAGACGGACGCGCCCGCGCCGCCCCGGCCGCCGACCACGGCGAGCACCAGGCCGGCTTCCTCCGCCGGGGTCTCGACGACGTCGGCGAACGCGCCGGCGAGCTCGGTTTCCTCCTCGGGCAACGAGATCACGCGCTCGACGCCGACGCGGAACGCGTGCTCCCACGTCCGGGTCCCCGGGCTGCCCTTGCAGACCAGGAGGATCCCGCCCCGCCGGGGCAGGACGGGCGAAAGCCGGGCGGCTTCTTCGTCGAGGACCACCAGTGGGGCCTGGGCCCAATGCCCGCGGGCCGCCGTCAGGTCCGGTGCCCGGTCGAGCTCGCAGCCCGCGACCGCGGCCACCCGCAGGATCTCGTCGAGCACGGTTTCGTCCGCGGCGACCACGATTGGTCGTTCCCCCGTCATGCGTTGCTCCCCCGTCGTCGGTGCGGGCCGTGGGTGGCCCGGGTTCCACCGTCGCGGGGGGCGGGCCGGGGGCGCAATGGGCCGGGCGGGCAGCTGTGGACAACCGGGGTGTTGTGGACAACTGCCGCCCCGCGGACGGCTCGTGGACCGGTTCTGCCGGTGGTCTGTGGCAGGATCGCGCCCGCCCGCGACGCACGCGCGGCGGAAAACGCGGGAAATACCCGCGTCCGAAGATTCCTCCGCGCCGAAGAAATGGCGAACCGGCTCGCGGAAACGGAATCGAGAAAGGTAAGCGGAAGGCAAGACGACGCGCACCGAGGGGCGCGAGCGGAAAGGTAAGAAGAAGGTTAAGAGGGCGGCCCCCGCCAGGGGGGAGGGACGGGGGCCGCCGTGGGTTCAGCCCCGGGGGGTCGGACTGAACCGGCCCGGTTGGACACCGGGCTCCCTCACTGTAACTCCGCCGGTGGCCGGTTCGCGCACCGGGCGAGGCACACAGTTCGATAACGGCACGGCGCGCCGGAAGTGCCTTCCTGTCATGGATTTTCCGCCCGACACGGCACGCAGGTGGTGGATCAACGGGACGTGCCGCGATCAAGCTCTTATCCTGGGCATGTGGCCGAACCGAGCAGCGCCCCGTCGCGCATCCGGAACCCGGGCCCGGAGCACGCGGTGGCCGCGTTCTTCGACCTGGACAAGACGATCATCGCCTCGTCGAGCGCGCTGGCGTTCAGCAAACCATTGCTCAAAGAAGGATTGATCAACCGTCGCGCCGCGTTGCGAAGCGCCTACGCGCAGCTGGTGTTTTCCCTCGCCGGCGCCGACGAGAACAAGACCGAGCGGCTGCGGGCCGAGGTTTCCGCGCTCTGCGCCGGCTGGGACGTCGCGCAGGTTTCGTCGATCGTCCGGGAAACCCTGCACGACGTCGTCGATCCGCTCGTGTACGTGGAGGCGGCCGAACTGATCGCGCGGCACCGCGAAGACGGGCACGACGTCATCGTGCTGTCGGCGACCGGCGAGGAGGTCGTCGCGCCGGTGGCGGAAATGCTCGGCGCGACCCAGAGCGTCGCCACGCGGATGCAGATCGTCGACGGCCGCTACTCCGGCGAAGTCGACTTCTACTGCTACGGCGCCAACAAAGCCGTCGCCGCGAAGCAGCTCGCCGCCACGCACGGCTACGACCTCGCCGAGTGCTTCGCCTACACCGATTCGAGCACCGACATCCCGCTGCTCGAGGTCGTCGGGCACCCGCACGCGGTCAACCCGGACAAGCTCCTGCGGCGCGAGGCCCTCGACCGTGGCTGGCCGATCCTGGCCTTCGACCGGCCCATGTCGCTGCGCAGCCGGATCCCGACACGATCGGCGGGAATGGTGGCCCTCGGCGTCGGCGCGGTGGCCGCCGGAGCGACCTGGTACGGCCTCAATCGTCGCCGTCGGTCCCGGTAGCCGCCCGGGCCGCCACCCACACGGCCGTACGGTCTCCGCTTTGCTTGGCCCAGCCCCGAATTGTCCGTCGCGGAGGGTGCCCGTGTCACCCGATCCAGCCTCTGTACCGGTGCACCCATCCGCGCACTTGAAGTGACCGGGCTCACGGCGTAGAAAGTAGGTGCGGACGTTCGGTCGGCCAGGGAACAGGTAGAAGAGAAGCCTGTTCCACCCCGGCAAACCTCCGTGCGCGGACTCCGGGTACCCACGCGCAGCGCGCCGCGGGAGGCTCGTCGTCTAGGGACTGCGTAGCGGGACGCCGCACGCCGAGTCCATGTAGGTACGACCAGAGTTGCACGCTTGGTCGCCCGAGAAGTTCGCGCTTGCAGGCGGCGCCCGTTGGCCCTTGGCCACGGGCGCCGCCTCGTTTATGTCCGGGGTAGGGCGGAACAGCCCCCGCCGCACCACCCGTTCGGCCCCCTCGCACCTTGCGAACGGCGACTTTCTTACCGATCCGGGTACGAACTCCTCCGTTGGTGCGGTCGGTCGATGGACATCGACGGATTCGGTGAGTAGCTTCCCGATATTGGCGCTTCCGAGTGGACTTCTGACGTCCGCCGAGCGCCGGCAACTTTCTGGGAGGCTGGTCGTGACGACCCGAAATCGGAGGTTCCATGCGCTCGCCCTGCCCGTCGCGGGGGTGCTCGCCTTCACCGGTGTGGGTGTCGCGACCGCGGCCAGCGCGCCGCGGATGAGCGCGGACGCTCAGGCGGAAGCCGCCGCGACGCAGGCGCTGCGCGGGCTGACGCTCGAGCAGAAAGTCGGGCAGCTGTTCGTCACCTGGGTGAACGGCAAGACGGCCGACGAGGTGAACCCGAAGAACCAGACGGACTTCGGCGTCGACACCCCGGCGCAGGTGATCCGGAAGTACCACCTCGGCGGCGTCATCTACTTCAACAACGACTCGCGCGACAACTTCGACGACCCCGTGCAGGTCTCGAAGCTGTCCAACGGCCTCCAGAAGGCCGCCATCACCAGCGGGGCGCACATCCCGCTGCAGATCGCCGCCGACCAGGAGGGTGGCACGGTGACCCGGATGGGCGCGCCGGCCACCGAGTTCCCCAACGCCATGGCCATCTCCGCCGGGCGGGACACCGGCCGCGCGACGAAGGCCGCCACCATCCTCGGCCAGGAGCTGCGGGCCGTCGGGATCAACCAGGACTTCGCGCCCGACTCGGACGTCAACTCCAATCCCGTCAACCCGGTCATCGGCGTGCGGTCCTTCGCCGGGCAGCCCGGCTTGGCCGGCGACTTCGTCACCGCCGAGATCAAGGGCTTCCAGAAGTCGGTGGCCGCGACCTCGAAGCACTTCCCCGGCCACGGCGCCGCGCCGACCGACAGCCACACCGGGCTGCCGCGGATCGACAGCACCGAAGACCAGTGGCGGGCCACCGACGTGCCGCCGTTCAAGGCCGCCATCCAGGCCGGCATCGACTCGATCATGACCGCGCACATCCAGTTCCCGAGCCTCGACCCGTCGCTGGAGCCCGCGACGCTGTCGAAGCCGATCGTCACCGGCAAGCTGCGCAACGAACTGCACTACAACGGCGTCGTCATCACCGACTCCCTCGAGATGCAGGGCGTGCGCGAAATGCACAGCGACGCCGAGATCCCGGTCCTCGCGCTCAAGGCCGGCGTCGACCAGCTGCTCATGCCGGTGCACCTCGAGGTCGCCGTCAACTCGGTGCTCGCCGCCGTGAAGTCCGGGGAGATCCCGATGCAGCGGATCGACCAGAGCGTGCTGCGCGTGCTGACGCTGAAGTTCAAGAGCGGCATGCTCTTCGCGCCGTTCGTCGACCCGAACCGGGTGATGAAGACCGTCGGCACGCCGGCGAACCTCGCCACCGCGCAGGACATCGCCGACCGCGGCATCACGGCCGTCGCGAACGACGCCGGCCTCCTGCCGCTGAAGCAGAAGCCCGCCACGGCGCTCGTCACCGGCTGGGGCGCCACCACGACGGCGACGCTCGCGCAGAAGCTGACCGCCCACGGCACGGCCGCGACGGCGTACCAGACCGGTCAGGCCCCGACGGACGCCCAGATCGCGCAGTCGGTGGCGAACGCCAAGAACGTCGACCTGGTCGTCGTGCTGACCAACAACATCGGCGGCTTCCCCCTGCAGACCAAGCTCCTCGACGCCCTGCAGGCCACCGGAAAGCCGGTCGTCGCGGTCGCCGCGCAGATCCCGTACGACGCGGGCTACGCGAGCACCGTCAAGACCTGGCTGGCGACCTACGGCTACATCGGGCCGACGCTGGAAGCACTGGCCAAGGTCATCCTCGGCGAGACGAAGCCGGTCGGGAAGCTGCCGGTCGACATCCCGGCGGGGGCCGACGTGCACACCGTGAAGTACCCCTTCGGCCACGGGCTGACCTGGTGAACCTGAACCGGCGCCACTTCCTCGGCGCGGGTGCGCTCGCGGTCCCGGTCTTCGCGGGCGGCTCGGCCGTCGCCGGGGCCCAGCCCCAGGACCAGGCGCAGCCCCAGGCCCACCCGGGCCGCGTCCTGACCGGTGCCGAGCAGCTGGCCGCGCAGGGCTGGCGGTCCTTCAAGGGCCGCAAGCTCGGTGTCCTGTCGAACCCGACCGGGGTCCTGCTGAACGGCGACCACATCGTCGACTCGATGGTCGCGGCCGGCGTGCGGCCGGTCGCGGCCTTCGGGCCGGAGCACGGCTTCCGCGGCAGCGCGCAGGCCGGCGGCTCCGAGGGCGACTACACCGACCCGAGGACCGGCGTCCCGGTGTACGACGCGTACGGCGTCGACGCGACGAAGCTCGCTTCGCTGTTCACCAAGGCGGGCGTCGACACGGTCGTCTTCGACATCGCCGACGTCGGCGCGCGCTTCTACACCTACATCTGGTCGCTCTACACGGCGATGGTGGCCGCGGCGCGGGTCAACGCCGCCTTCGTCGTGCTCGACCGGCCGAACCCGATCGGCGGCCGGGCGGCCGGCCCGCTGCTCGACCCGAAGTTCTCGTCAGGCATCGGCAAGAAGCCGATCGTCCAGCAGCACGGCATGACCGTCGGCGAGCTGGCGCGCTTCTTCGCCGAAGAGTTCCTCCCCGGCGAAGGCGTGAAGCTCGCAAAGCTGGACGTCGTCCAGGTACGCGGCTGGCAGCGCGACACGCTCTTCGCGCAGACCGGGCTCAACTGGGTCCTTCCGAGCCCGAACATGCCGACCCCGGACACGGCGCTCGTCTACCCCGGCACCGGCATGTTCGAAGGCACGGTGTTCTCCGAGGGCCGCGGCACGACCAGGCCGTTCGAGATCATCGGCGCGCCCGGGCTCGACTGGCGCTGGCGCGAGAAGCTCGAGGACCTGCGGCTGCCCGGGGCGAAGTTCCGCGAGATCTACTTCGTGCCGACCTTCAGCAAGTTCGTCAACCAGACCTGCGGAGGCGTGCAGGTCAGCGTCGACGACCCCCGGGCGTTCGACGCCATCCGGACCGCGGTCGCCATGCTCGTCACGGCGAAGGCGCTGCACCCGGACGTCTTCGCCTGGCGCCCCGACAACTACATCGACAAGCTCTCCGGGTCCGACCGGCTCCGGACCATGGTCGACGCCGGTGCGGGCGTCGACGAGGTCACCGGGGCCTGGCGGGCCGAGCTCGCCGAGTTCGACAAGAGACGTCGCCACTACCTGCTCTACCGCTGAGGGGGCACTCGTGCGTGCTAGGAAGGTCATCGCCGCGGCCACCGGAGTGCTGGTCGCGCTGACCACGTTGACTGTGTCGGATTCGGGAGCCAGCGCCATCGGACGCCACGACGACGCGGGCCGCTTCGACCGGCCGCAGCAGGGCTTCGCGTCCCCGTGGACGACTCTGCGCGACGGCCGGCCGAAGGACGTCGACCTCGACCCGGCGCCGATCAAGGCCGCCGAGGACTTCCTCGCGAGCTGGACGAAGCCGGACGCCACCGGGCACCCGCACTTCTCCGGCGCGGTCGGCCTGCTGGCCCACGACGGCGTCGTCGTCGACCGGTACGCCGTCGGCGGCGCGCTGCGGTACGCCGACGCCACGGGCACGGAGCTGCCGGCGGACCAGCAGGTCCCGATGCGCAACGACACGATCTTCGACATGGCGTCGATCTCGAAGCTGTTCACCTCGATCGCCGTGCTGCAGCTCGTCGAACGCGGCCAGCTCACCATCGACACCCCGGTGAGCCGGTTCTTCCCGGAGTTCGCCACCGGCGACAAGGCCGCCATCACGATCAAGATGCTGCTCACGCACGTCTCGGGCTTCGACGCCGACCCGATCCCGTCCCTGTGGGCCGGCTACCCCGACATCCCGTCGCGCCGGCAGGCCGTGCTCGACAGCCCGCTGAAGAACAAGCCGGGCACGACCTACCTCTACTCCGACATCAACCTGCTCACCCTCGGCTTCGTCGTCGAGAAGCTGACCGGGCAGCCGCTCGACAAGGTGGTCCACGACCGGATCACCGCGCCGCTGGGCATGGTCGACACCGGGTACAACCCGCCGGCGTCGAAGCTGAACCGGGTCGCCGCGACGGAGTTCGAGGCGAACCCGCCGCGCGGGATGGTCCGCGGCAGCGTGCACGACGAGAACGCGTGGTCGCTCGGCGGCGTCGCCGGGCACGCCGGGGTGTTCAGCACCGCGACCGACATGGCGGTCCTCGCCCAGACGATGCTCAACGGCGGCAGCTACCGCGGGCACCGGATCCTCGGCGAGGAGACCGTGCGGCAGATGATGCTGACGAACTACAACCAGCAGTTCCCGGACGACGCGCACGGCCTGGGCTTCGAGCTCGACCAGCCCTGGTACATGGGCGCGCTGGCCTCCCCGGTCACCGCCGGGCACACCGGCTTCACCGGGACGACGCTGGTCATCGACCCCGAGTCGCGCTCCTTCGCGATCCTGCTGACCAACCGTGTGCACCCGAGCCGGAGCTGGGGCTCGATCAACACCGCGCGTCAGGTCTGGGCGACGTCGCTGGCCAGGGCGATGGCCGTCCGGCCGGCCGTCGGGAAGGACGCCTGGACGAGCACGCTGGGTAACGCGAGCGCCGCCACGCTCAGTACGCGTCCGTTTACTACGCAAAGTGATCAAGCACGCGTGTCCTTCTACGCCTTCGTGGACACCGAGGGAAGCACTGATCCATTACAGCTGCAGGCGTCCACCGACGGGGTGAACTGGCAACCGATCGCGCTATCGGTTTCCGGGCCGGGCGCACCCTCCGGAGATGTGACGTCGCTCTCCGGACACGGACACCGTGCCTGGTGGAAGGCGAGCGGCGTGCTGCCCCAAGGCGCGTCGGTGAGCCTCCGCTGGCGTTACAGCACCGATCCGAACTACACGGGCCGCGGTGTTTCGGTCGACGGTGTGAAAGTCACCGAGAGCGGCCGATCACTCCTCGACGGTGAACGGAACCCCGCGGTTTTCGTCGCAGAGGGTTGGCAGTTGAGCGCAAGGTGACCGACCTGTCGCGCACCGTCCAACTCTGACCCCAGTTAACCGTCTCCTTGCCGTTTGCACAGCGACACTAAGTTGCCAAGTCGTTAGCTTGACCTCGTTAACAAGACCGACCTGGTTGGCGACTTTCTGGTCAGTGATTAATCGCAAATCCAGATCCGCAGACACGGATGGGTTGCGAGAGGACTGAAGGGTGTGGGTAGCCTTGTCGCAGATGCCAACGGTTAGTAACTTTCCGACGGTGAGTGATACCGAATCCGTAGTCGGCACGGCACCGTCCGAGCCCGTATCGGTCCAGATGGCCGCACGGGACGCGGACTCCAGCCCGCTGGTGCGCATCCGGTCGTTGCTCCCTGGCCTGGCCCGCGCGGAGCAGCGCGTGGCGAAGGTCGTACTGGAGGATCCCGCGCACGTCGCGAGACGCAGCATCACCGAGGTGGCCCTGGCCGCCAACACGAGCGAAACGACGGTGACGCGCTTCTGCAAGGCCGTCGGCGTCGGCGGGTACCCGCAGCTGCGCATCGCGCTGGCCGCGGACACCGCGCGCACCGAGGCGCGCACCACGCGCAACCTCGGCGGCGAGATCGGCCCGGACGACGACCTGGCGGCCGTCATCGGCAAGGTCAGCTTCGCCGACGCGCGTGCGGTCGAGGAAACGGCCGACCAGCTCGACGTCGCCACGCTGGAGCGCGTGATCGAGGTCGTCGCGAGCGCCGGCCGCGCGGACGTCTACGGCGTGGGCGCCAGCGCCTTCGTCGCCGCGGACCTGCAGCAGAAGCTGCACCGCATCGGCCGCGTGTGCTTCGCGTGGTCGGACACGCACATCATGCTGACCTCGGCCGCGGTGCTGAGCCCGGGCGACGTCGCGATCGGCGTCTCGCACACCGGCGCGACCACCGACACCGTCGAGGCGCTGCGGGTAGCCAGGGAGCACGGCGCGATCACCATCGCCGTGACGAACTTCCCGCGGTCCCCGATCACCGAGGTCGCCGACTACGTTTTGACGACCGCGGCGCGGGAAACCACGTTCCGTTCGGGGGCGACGGCGAGCCGCATCGCCCAGCTCACCGTCATCGACTGCCTGTTCATCGGCGTCGCGCAGCGGCACATGGACGCGTCGGTCAACGCCCTGGACGCCACCAGGGACGCGGTCGGCTCGCACCGCCTGGGGGTCAGGCCGGACGGTCGTCGCCGTCCTCGGGAAACCGGCAAATAGTGACCGGAGAAAATGTGAGGCGCATGATGACCGTCCCCGTGCAGGCGGTGCACGTCGATTCGCCGACCGAAACCCGCAATCCCCGCACCACGGACATCGACCTGATGTCCACCGCGGGGATCCTGGGCGCGATCAACGCCGAGGACCGCACGGTCGCCGGCGCGGTCGCCGCGGTGCTGCCCCAGGTGGCGCGCGCGGTGGACTACGCCGTGGACGCGCTGCGGGCCGGTGGCCGGGTGCACTACGTCGGTGCGGGGACGTCCGGGCGCCTGGCCACGCTGGACGCGGCCGAGCTGGTGCCGACGTTCAACGTGCCGGCCGACTGGTTCATCGCGCACCACGCCGGCGGCGAGCGCGCGCTGCGCCAGGCCGTCGAAAACGCGGAGGACGACGACGGCGCCGGCGCGGCCGAGATGGCCGCCATGGTCCAGCCGGGCGACTTCGTGCTGGGGCTGACGGCGTCGGGCAGGACGCCGTACGTCTTGGGTGCGCTGCTCGCGGCCCAGCGCCAGGGCGCCCACACCGGCCTGGTGTCGGGCAACGCGAAGGCCGCCAAGCCGGCGGGCGTCGACGTGCTCATCGCCGTCGACACCGGTCCGGAGGCGATCGCCGGGTCGACCCGGATGAAGGCGGGTACGGCGCAGAAGATGATCCTCACGTCGTTCTCGACGGCGACGATGATCAAGCTGGGCCGGACCTACTCCAACCTGATGGTCAGCATGCGGGCGACGAACGCGAAGCTGCGCGGCCGGACCATCCGCATCCTGCAGGAAGCCACCGGCATGACGATGGCGGACTGCTCGGACGCGCTCACCGAGGCCGGGGGCGACCTCAAGGTGGCGCTGGTGCACTTGCTGTCCGGGGAGGACGTCAAGAGCGCCGCCAAGGCTCTGCACGTCTCCGGCGGGCACGTCCGGAAGGCGCTCGACCTGGTGCGGGTCCGCGCGAGCTAGATCTCATCTGTTCACCTGTCTAACCTCTCAGATGAGAGGGAAGGCGGGTGGCCGATGGAGGGCACAGAGGACTCGCGGCGCGGGCTGTCGCGCCGCGAGTGGGTGTCGATCGGCGGGATGGCCGGGTTCATCCTGCTGCTCAACGTCGTGGGCTGGGTGGTGCTGGCGGTCTTCGTCGCGCCCCGGCACTACGCGCTCGGCGCGTCCGGCGTCTTCGGGATCGGGCTGGGCGTCACGGCGTTCACGCTCGGCATGCGGCACGCGTTCGACGCCGACCACATCGCCGCGATCGACAACACCACCCGCAAGCTGATGGCCGACGGCCAGCGGCCGCTCTCGGTCGGCTTCTGGTTCTCCCTCGGGCACTCGACGATCGTCTTCGCGCTGTGCCTGCTGCTCTCCCTCGGCGTCCGCGCGCTGGCCGGGCCGGTCGAGGACGACTCGTCGGCGTTGCACCGGACGACCGGCCTGATCGGGACGTCGGTGTCCGGCGTGTTCCTGTACGTGATCGCGATCCTCAACCTCGTCGTGCTGATCGGCATCCTGCGGGTGTTCCGGCGGATGCGCCACGGCGAGTTCGACGAGGCCGCGCTGGAGCACCAGTTGAACAACCGCGGCCTGCTGAACCGCGTGCTGCGCGGGGCGACGAAGGCCGTGCGCAAGCCGTGGCACATCTACCCCGTCGGCCTGCTGTTCGGGCTGGGCTTCGACACCGCGACCGAGATCGGCCTGCTCGTGCTTGCCGCGGGCGCCGCGACGTTCGCGCTGCCCTGGTACGCGATCCTCGTGCTGCCGATCCTTTTCGCCGCCGGCATGAGCCTGTTCGACACCGTGGACGGCTGCTTCATGAACTTCGCGTACGGCTGGGCGTTCGCGAAGCCGGTGCGCAAGATCTTCTACAACATCACGGTGACGACGCTGTCGGTCGCCGTCGCGTTCGTCATCGGCACGATCGAGCTCGTCTCGATCCTCACCGAGAAGCTGGACATCACCTCGGGGCCGCTGGCCGCGATCGCGTCGGTGGACCTGGACTACGTCGGCTTCGGGATCGTCGGGTTGTTCGTGCTCACCTGGGTGATCGCACTGGCGGTGTGGCGGTTCGGGCGCATCGAAGAGAAATGGTCGGCGAAATTGTCCGCTTAAGAAGCCGCATCCGAGATGCCTTTCGCTTCGCGCGCACCGGCTTCGAACGCTTCGCAGTTGAAGAGCAGCCACGCGCGTACGCCGTCCGGCGTCCCGCTCGCGAATCCCTCGGCGGCTTCCAGATACCGGGGCACACGGCGGAAGAACGCGACCTCGGGAATGCTCAGCGCCTTCGGGTCCAGGCCCGTCGCGACCATCGTCAGCCGCGCCGCAGCCCGCGCCACGACGCCGTCCGCACTGCCGAAAGGCTTGAGCGCCAACAGTTCCCCGTGCACGACAGCCGTCAGGACCGGGCCCGGCACCGACGTCGCGCCGGTCACCAGCTGGGCCAGCAGCTCCAACCGGCCACCGCCGGAATGCGGGCGCCCCAACGCATCCGGGTCGCTGACCAGGTCGGCCGCGGCGAGAACGTGCATGCGGGCCAACGCTTGCATCGGCGCGCGGCGCCACGTCGGGAGCAGCGTCTCCAACGTCTCCGCGACGCGCAGCGCGCCGGCGAGCACCGGGTCGGCCACCGAACCGTCGGCGGGCAGCTCCGGGTTGGCGCCTTCGATCCCCGCCGACGCGCGAGCCGCACGCACCGACGCTTCGGCCGCGGTCGCCGCGCCGCCGCGGAGGTTGGCGGGCAGGCGGTGCACCGCGAAGACGGCGTCCTGCGCGGACTTCGCGGCCGCCGCGACGCCTTCGAGGTCGAGGAGGGGCTTGAGCGGATCAGGCATCGAGGACCTGGCCTTCGCGGGAGACCACGGGCGGCAGCACCGACCACGGGAAGTTGATCCAGCGGTCGGTGTGCCGCCAGACGTACTCGCACTTGACCGTGGAATGCGGCTTCTCATACACGACGGCCGAACGCACCTCGGCGACGTGCTCGAGGCAGAAGTCGCGGACCAGCTTGAGCGTGGCGCCGGTGTCGGCGACGTCGTCGGCGATCAGCACCTTCTTGCTCGTCAGGTCGACGAGGTTGGGCACCGGCGGCAGCATCACCGGGAGGTCGAGGCGCTGGTCGACGCCGGTGTAGAACTCGACGTTCATCACGTGCAGGTTCTTCACGTCGAGCGCGTAGCCGAGCGCGCCGGCGACGAACAGCCCGCCGCGCGCGATGGACAGGATGAGGTCCGGCGCGAAGCCGTCGTCGGCGATGGTGTGAGCCAGTTCACGGCTCGCGGTGCCGAACAGCTCCCAGCTCAGCTCTTCCCGCTCTTCGGCCATCGATCTCGCCCTTCGTCGTGGTCAGCCGAGCATAGGCAACGCCAAAGTGGCCTTCGGAAATGCTCGGAAATTGGCTATCCAAGGTAGCCAAAACCGACTTTAAGGTGATCACGTGAGCGACTGGAGCACCCGACCGACCCTGTCCGGCGAGCACGTCCGCCTGGAGCCGCTGACGCCCGAGCACGCCAAGGGCCTGTTCGAGGCCGGCACCGACCCGGGCATCTGGGCGTGGCTGAGCATCCGGCAGCCGGGTGATCTCCCCGCGGCGGAGCGCATGGTCGAGCAGGCGCTCGCCGACCCCGACCGGCAGCCCTTCGCGCAGATCGACGTCGCGTCCGGCCGCGTCGCCGGGACGACTTCGTACTACCAGGTCGTCGCGCCGCACCGGATCCTCTCGATCGGGCACACGTGGATCGGCGCGGACTGGCAGCGGACCGGGCTGAACACCGAGTCGAAGCTGCTCCTGCTCACCCACGCGTTCGAAACCCTTGACGCGCAACGGGTCTGCTGGGAGACCGACATCCGCAACCTCCGTTCGCAACGCGCCATCGAACGACTTGGCGCGCTTCGGGAAGGCGTGCTGCGCGCGCACCGGATCCGGCCGGACGGCTCGTCCCGCGACACCGTCACCTATTCGATGCTGGCACCGGAGTGGCCGGCGGCGAAGGCCCGTCTGAGCGAACGCTTAGTCACCGGGGCTCGCCTGGCTCGGTGAAACGACAGGGCAACGTGGGTGCAACCTTTTACAAGGCGGACTAACGTCGCTAGCGTGCCGCTAGCCGTCGTTTCGGCGCACTACAGGAGGCCTTGCAACCATGACCGAGCAGTCCCCAGCCCTGGACAACCTGCTCACCGAGAGCCGCACGTTCCCGCCCAGTGAAGATTTCGCTGCTCAGGCCAATGCGCAGGCCGATCTCTACGCCGAGGCGGACGCCGATCGCGAAGCGTTCTGGGCGAAGCAGGCGGAGCGGCTGACGTGGGACACGAAGTGGACCACGGTACTGGACTGGACCAATGCGCCGTTCGCGAAGTGGTTCGTGGGCGGGAAGCTGAACGTCGCGTACAACTGCGTCGACCGGCACGTCGAGTCCGGGCACGGCGAGCAGGTCGCGATCCACTGGGTCGGCGAGCCGGGTGACACGCGGGACATCACCTACGCCGAGCTGAAGACCGAGGTTTCCCGGGCCGCCAACGCACTCACGTCGCTGGGCATCACCGCCGGCGACGTCGTCGCGATCCAGCTGCAGATGGTCCCCGAGGCCATCTTCGCGATGCTCGCGTGCGCGCGGATCGGCGCGCTGCACAACGTGGTCTTCGGCGGCTTCTCCCCGACGGCGCTGCGCGCCCGCGTCGACGACGCCGCCGCGAAGGTCGTCATCACCTCCGACGGGCAGTTCCGCCGCGGCAAGGCCGCGCCGATGAAGGCCAATGTCGACGAAGCGCTCGAAGGCGCCGAAACCGTCGAGAAGGTCATCGTCGTGAAGCGCACGGGCGACAAGCTCGAGGGCGACGTCCCGTGGACCGACGGCCGCGACCTGTGGTGGCACGAGCTCGTCGACGGACAGTCCGAAGAGCACACTCCCGAAGCGTTCGACAGCGAGCACCCGCTGTTCATCCTCTACACGTCCGGGACGACCGGGAAGCCGAAGGGCATCCTGCACACCTCCGGCGGCTACCTGACGCAGACGGCGTACACGCACCACAACGTCTTCGACCACAAGGCCGGCGAAGACGTCTACTGGTGCACCGCCGACATCGGCTGGATCACCGGCCACAGCTACATCGTCTACGGCCCGCTCGCCAACCGCGTCACGCAGGTCGTCTACGAAGGCACGCCGAACACCCCGCACGAGGGGCGCCACTGGGAGATCGTCCAGAAGTACAAGGTCTCCCTCTACTACACGGCACCGACGCTGATCCGCACCTTCATGAAGTGGGGCGCGGAAATCCCGGAGAAGTACGACCTGTCGTCGCTGCGGGTGCTGGGCTCGGTCGGCGAGCCGATCAACCCCGAGGCGTGGATCTGGTACCGCGAGAACATCGGCGCGGGCAAGGCGCCGATCGTCGACACGTGGTGGCAGACCGAGACCGGCGCGATCATGATCTCGCCGCTGCCGGGCGTCACCTCGACGAAGCCGGGCTCCGCGCAGAAGGCGCTGCCGGGCATCTCCGCGAAGGTCGTCGACGACCAGGGCACCGAGGTCGGCCCGGGCGGCGGCGGGTACCTCGTGCTCGACAAGCCGTGGCCGTCGATGCTGCGGGGCGTCTGGGGCGACGAGGAGCGCTTCCGCGACACCTACTGGTCGCGCTTCAAGGACCAGGGCTTCTACTTCGCCGGCGACGGCGCGAAGTACGACAACGACGGTGACGTCTGGCTGCTGGGCCGCGTCGACGAC
This sequence comes from Amycolatopsis sp. NPDC005961, assembly GCF_040629235.1. Taxonomy (NCBI): domain Bacteria; kingdom Bacillati; phylum Actinomycetota; class Actinomycetes; order Pseudonocardiales; family Pseudonocardiaceae; genus Amycolatopsis; species Amycolatopsis sp. NPDC005961. The sequence goes on from NZ_JBEXVF010000024.1 coordinate 103,380, forward strand.
GTGATGAACGTGTCCGGCCACCGCATCTCGACGACCGAGGTCGAGTCGGCGCTGGTTTCGCACCCGACGGTGGCCGAGGCCGCGGTCGTCGGCGCGACCGACCCGACGACCGGGCAGGGCATCGTCGCGTTCGTCATCCTGCGCGGGAACGCCGTCGACGGCGGCGAGGAGGCCATCCAGGCCCTGCGCAACCACGTCGCGAAGGAGATCGGGCCGATCGCGAAGCCGCGCCAGATCATGGTCGTGCCGGAGCTGCCGAAGACGCGCTCGGGCAAGATCATGCGCCGTCTCCTGCGCGACGTCGCGGAGAACCGGCAGGTCGGCGACGTCACCACGCTGGCCGACTCGTCGGTGATGGACCTGATCTCGACGGGCCTGAAGACGGGCAAGTCCGAGGAGTGAGCTAGCGTTCTCTTCGTCAGAGCCCTTCCGGCTTCGCGCCGGAAGGGCTCTGTCATGACACCCCCGAGTGGCGCGGCTCGAACGCATGTTCTACGCTGTGCCGCGAACCACACCCCCTTCCCGGGCAAGGAGACGACACGACGATGACCGTGGATGTCCTGACGCACGACGAGGAAACGGCTTCGGCTCCGGCCGAGGCTCCGGCTTCGACTCCGGAGGTTTCCGCCGACGAGGCGACCGTCACCGAGTCCGCGTCCCCGGCCTCTTCGGAAAGCCCGGCCGAGCCGGTCGCCGAAGAAGCCCCGAAGCCGAAGCGCGGCCGCCCGAAGGGCGCGTCGACGGCGTCGACGGCGAAGAAGACCCGCACGGTCGAGCTGATCCTGACCGTCACCGGCACCGCCGATGGCGAATGGCAGGCCGAGCTGAAGAACGGTTCGAAGTGGGTCGCGAAGGGCCTCGAGATCCCGGCGGCGGCCGTCTCGCGCGCGGCGAAGGAGCTGCACGCGGACCTGTCCGGCCCGATCGACGAGGTGATCAACCAGGCCCGCGAGGCGCAGGCGGCGAAGGTCGCGGCGCTGGAGGCCGAGCTCGAGAAGGCCAAGCAGGCCCTCGCCGAGCTGGACGCCTGAGCTTCACTCCAGGGAGCGCCCGGTTCCGCATCCGCGGGGCCGGGCGTTTCCGCTTTCCGGGGGTCGGCTCGCGTGACCGGAGGGTCGACACGCGTGATTGGGGAGTCGACACGCGTGATTGGCGGGTCGACACGGCTCAGGCGATCGGGGGACGCCTGGGCAGCGGGGACTTGAACTCCACCCACATCGAGTCCGTCAACGCCTCGACGTGGTGGTCCACCCCGCGTGGGTGCAGGATCGAAGCCCCCGGTTCCAGCTCCGCCTCGACCCCGTCCACCGTGCCGCGGATGCGGCCCGACAGGACGTACACGATCGAGTCGTGGTCGTGCGCGTGCGTCGGTGAGGCCACCCCCGCCGGGTAGTGGATCAAGTACGCCAGGCCGCTCTCCGCCGTCTCCAACAGCCGGAACCGGCCTTCGCCGCCCGTCAGCGGGAGGCCCTCCACCGTCACCAGTGGCTGCCAAACCTGATCCTCCATGGGCCCATCATGACCCAGGATCGCTGAGAGTCCACACAGGACCGGCTTAGGTAAGGCACGCGTTAATTAGGCGTACCTGACAAAAAGAACAAGTCTCGCCACGATTCTCCGTTCGTGTTTCACTTGTCGGGTGACCGAAACGATCGACGGTGACGCCGTGGGCCACGCCCACGAACCGCACCAGGACGTGGGCGGGAAGCTGAACTGGCTCCGGGCCGGGGTTCTCGGGGCGAACGACGGCATCGTGTCCGTCGCCGGCATCGTCGTCGGGGTGGCCGGCGCGACCACCGAAAGCACCACGATCCTGACCGCCGGAATCGCCGGGCTCGTCGCCGGCGCCTTTTCCATGGCCGGCGGTGAATACGTCTCCGTGAGCACCCAGCGCGACACCGAACAGGCCTTGCTCCGGCTGGAAAAGCAGGAGCTCAAGACGATGCCCGAGGCCGAGGAGCGCGAGCTCGCCGAGATCTACCAGGACAAGGGGCTCTCGCCGGAGCTCGCGAGCCAGGTCGCTCGCGAACTGACCGAAAAGGACGCGCTGCACGCGCACGCGGAGGCCGAGCTCGGCATCGATCCGGACAACCTGACCAGCCCGTGGCAGGCGGCCTGGGCGTCTCTCATCGCGTTCTCGGTCGGCGCGCTGCTGCCGATCCTCTCGATCGCCTGGGCCGGCGTCTCCTGGCGGGTGTGGGCGTGCGCGGCCGCGGTCGTCGTCGGCCTGACGCTGACCGGGTGGCTCAGCGCGCGGCTCGGGGACGCCCAGGTGGGGCGCGCGATCCTGCGCAACGTCGGGGTCGGCGCCCTCACCATGGTCGTGACCTACTTCGTCGGGGTGATCTTCGGGGTCACAGTCGGCTAGTGGACGCCCTTCATCAGCTTGCGGATGAAGGGGATGCCGAGGAACAGCAGCACGCCGACACCGATCGCGACGCCGCCGACCGTGCTGAAGTACGGCGCTTCGTCGTCGACCGAGTAGTACTCGGCGAGCTTGCCGGACATCGCCGTGCCGAACGAGATCGACAGGAAGTTCAGCGCGACCATCTGCGTCCGGAACGCCTCCGGCGCGAGCTTCGTCGACAGCGACAGCCCGACCGGCGAAAGGCACAGCTCGGCGATCGTGAAGACGAACAGGATGCCGACCAGCGCGAGCATCGGGCTCGCGTTCTTGCCGCTGCCCACCATCGGCAGGAACAGCAGGAAGGCCGCGCCCATCAGCACCGTGCCGAGGACGAACTTCATCGGCGTCGACGGCTGGCGCTCGCCGAGCTTCGTCCACAGGGCCGCCAGCAGCGGCGCGAACACGATGATGAACACCGGGTTGATCGAGTTGACCCAGGGCACCGGCAGCTCCCAGCCGAACAGGCTCCGGTTCAGCCGCTGGTCGGTGTAGGCCGCGACGACCGTGAACTGCTGCTGGTACAGCGAGAAGAACACCGCGCTGGCGATGAACATCGGGATGAACGAGAAGACCCGGCTGCGCTCGTCACCGGTGATCTTGCGGCTGGTCAGGATGACGAGGAAGTAGATCACCGAGATCACGCCGACCACGATGACGACGACGTCGGCGAGGTTGTCCGGATTGACGACGCCGGTCAGCACCAGCGTCACGATCACGGCGACCAGCACGACGGCGGCCCCGACGGCCAGCATGCGCTGCGAGGCCGGGAGCGGGTTCGGGACCTCCTTGGCCTTCTCGCCGAGGTTCTTGCGGCCGAGCGTGTACTGGATCAGGCCGAGCGCCATGCCGACCGCGGCGAGACCGAAGCCGAGGTGGAAGCCGACCTCCGTCTGCGCGAGCCCGGTCAGCAGCGGGCCGACGAAGCCACCGAGGTTGACCCCCATGTAGAAGATCGTGAAGCCGGCGTCGCGCCGTTCGTCGCCGTCGGCGTAGAGCGTGCCGACGATCGCCGTCGCGTTCGACTTCAGCCCACCACTGCCGACCGCGACGCAGACCAGGCCGACGCCGATCCCGGCCAGGCCCGGCAGGATCGCCAGGCTGACGTGGCCGATCATGATCAGCACGGCGCTGTAGAACAGCGTCCGTTCGGAACCGAGCAGCCGGTCGGCCACCCAGGCGCCGATGACGGCGGACAGGTACACCAGCCCGCCGTACGCGCCGACGATGCCGAGCGCGGACTCCTGCGCCAGGCCGAGACCGCCCTGTTCGACCTTGTAGTAGAGGTAGATCGGCAGGATGCCGAGCATCCCGTAGTAGGAGAAGCGTTCCCACATCTCCACGCCGAAGAGGTTCGCCAGCCCTCGTGGGTGCCCGAAGAACCTCGTGTCCTGCTGGACCTCGGTAGAGGTGCTCACAACTGTCGTCTTCCTTTGTCTCGGACTTCGTTGTCGCTTGGCATGCTATGAGCCGAAGTGGTGACCCACCACCGGTACCCCGTGTGGCGGCGGCCATAACGGTCCGTGACAAAGAGGCATTAAAATAACGTCAAGGTGCGCCGGGAAGCCTGGTCGGCAACAGTGATCAGCGACCCCAGGAGCCGCCCGCATGTCCCGTCCGTTGAGCGAGTTCGCGCGCTACCTGCGCACCGAAACCACCGGCGGCCTCATCCTCCTCGGCGCGACCGCCGTCGCCTTGATCTGGGCCAACTCCCCGGTGCGCGACAGCTATCACGCGCTGCGCGAGTTCCGGCTCGGCCCGGAGTTCCTGCACCTCAACCTCACCATCGGCGACTGGGCGAAGGACGGCTTGCTCGCCCTGTTCTTCTTCGTCGCCGGGCTGGAGCTCAAGCGCGAGCTGGTCATCGGCGAGCTGTCCCGCTTCAAGCAGGCCGTGCTGCCGGTCGTGGCCGCGTTCGGCGGCATGGTCGTGCCCGCCCTCGTCGCGCTCGGCGTCGGCTGGGGGACACCGGGGATCGAGCGGGCGTGGGCCATCCCGGTGGCCACGGACATCGCGTTCGCGCTCGGCGTGCTCGCGCTGACCGCGTCGAACCTGCCCTCGAGCGCGCGGGTGTTCCTGCTGTCGCTGGCCGTCGTGGACGACCTCGGCGCGATCATCGTCATCGCCGTGCTGTTCACGACCGGTTTCGACCTGGTCGCCGTGGGCGTGGCGGTCGTCGCGCTCGCGCTGTACGCCTTCCTGCAGCACCGGCGCGTCCGGACGCCGTGGCTCTACGTGCCGCTCGCGCTGGTCACCTGGGTCGCGGTGCACTCGGCGGGCATCCACGCGACGATCGCCGGCGTCGCGCTGGGCCTGCTCACCCGCGTCCGCGCCGATGACGGCGAGGCCGAAGCGCCGGCGTTGCGGCTGGAGCACCGGCTCCAGCCGTGGTCGGCCGCCGTCGCCGTACCAGTGTTCGCGCTGTTCGCGGCCGGGATCTCGGTCGACGGCGACGCGCTCGGCGCGGTGTTCACGACGGCGTTGCCGCTCGCGGTGCTCGCCGGGCTGCTCGGCGGCAAGGTCGTCGGGATCTTCGGCGCGAGCTGGCTCGCGGTGAAGCTCGAGGCCGCCGAAATGCCCCGTGGCATGGGCTGGCGTGACATCGGCGCGTTGTCCGTGCTCGGCGGGGTCGGCTTCACCGTGAGCCTGCTGATCGCGGAACTGGCGCTCCCGGCGGACACGAGTGAACTGGCGAAGGCGGCGGTGCTGATCGCCTCCGCGGTGGCGTCCCTGCTCGCGGCGGTTCTGCTCCTGAAGCGCAGCCGCGTGCACGCCGAAGCGGATTGATCTCGCGACACTCGGCTACGCCGCCGCGCCCGGTTTCGGGACACATGGCACGATGACCCGGTGAGCAGCCCCAAGCACGAACGCACCGGCCCCGACGGCGTGGGGGCCGTGCCTTACCTCCCGCTGTCCTCCGACTCCGACGTCCCCGGCGACCAGTCGATCGGCAGGCTCGTCGGCGACGCGACCCAGCACATCTCGACCCTGGTCCGGGCCGAGATGGAGCTCGCGAAGTCCGAGCTGGTCGGCGAGGTGAAGAAGGGCCTCAAGGGGGCCATCTACTTCCTGATCGCACTGACGGTCCTGCTGTACAGCTCGTTCTTCTTCTTTTTCTTCCTGTCCGAAGGCCTCGCGGACTGGTTCCGGCCGCTGCACCGCTGGGGCGCGTTCGGCATCGTGTTCGCCTTGATGCTGCTGGTCGTCGGCGCGACCGCGTTCCTGGGCTACCGCAAGGTGAAGAAGTTCAAGGCACCGGAGCGGACGATCGCCAGCGTCAAGGAGACGGCCGCCGCGCTGAAGCCGCACAAGGCGCCCGACGCCGACCTGACCACCACGCGCGACTGAGGCGTTGCACGCGTCCCCCGACCCGTCGAGCGTCCGGCTCGACGGCCCGTGGGCCCACCGCGACGTCTCCGCGAACGGCATCCGCCTGCACGTCGCCGAGCTCGGCGAGGGGCCCGTCGTGGTGCTGCTGCACGGGTTCGCCGAGTTCTGGTGGACCTGGCACCACCAGCTGCGGACGCTGGCCGACGCCGGCTTCCGCGCGGTGGCCGTCGACCTGCGCGGCTACGGCGACTCGGACAAGCCGCCGCGCGGTTACGACGCGTGGACGCTCGCCGGGGACGTCGGCGGCCTGATCAAGTCCCTCGGCGCGCGCCGGGCCCACCTCGTCGGGCACGCGTGGGGCGGCATGCTCGCCTGGACGGTCGCGTCCCTGCACCCCCGGCTCGTGTCGTCGGTGACGGCGATCGGGGCCGCCCACCCGCTCGCGCTGCGGTCCGGGGCCGCCCGCCCGTGGCGTGGCCAGGGCCGCGCCGCCGGGCACCTCTTCCGCTTCCAGGTGCCGATGGCGCCGGAGAAGTGGCTCGTGAAGGACGACGCCCAAGCCGTCGAGGACCTCTTCGGAGCTTGGTCCGGCCGCCGCTGGCAGTCCACATCGGACTTCACCGACAGCGTCGCGGCCTTCCGGCAGGCGATGCTCGTGCCCGGCGTCGCGCACAGCGCCCTCGAGTACTACCGCTGGGCGTTCCGCGCCCAGTTCCGCGGCGAGGGCCGCCGGTTCACCGACGCCGTCGACGCCCGGATCACGGCGCCGACGCTGCAGCTGCACGGCGCCGACGACACCTGCGTCCTGCCCGAGACGGCGGCGTCGTCGGTGCGCTGGGCGGGCCCGCACGCCGAGCCGGTGCTCTGGCCGGGCGTCGGGCACTTCCCCCACCTCGAGGCGCCGGACCGGACGTCGGCGGCCCTGGTGGACTTCCTCAAGTGAGGTCGATGGCGTTCTTCGCCCGCTCGACCGACTCCTCCGACGGACCACCCGCCGGGTTCTCCGTGGCCAGCGCCTGGTTCAGCTCGACGAACGGCCGCATCCGGCGTTCGTAAGCCGCGAAGGCCGCTTCGTGCTCACCGCGGCCCAGCTCCTGAGCGAGGACGTACGCACCGACGAGCGCGAGGCTCGTTCCCTGGCCGGACAGCGCCGAAGCGCAGTAGCCGGCGTCGCCGAGCAGCACGACCCGGCCCGCCGACCAGCGGCCGAGGTGGATCTGCGCCATCGCGTCGAAGTAGAAGACGTCCGCGGCGGCCATCGCCTCCAGCAGCTTCGGCACCTCCCAGCCGATCCCGCCCAGCCGTTCGCCGACGAGCCGCTTCTGGTCCTCGACGTCCAGCCGCGGCAACGGCTCCGAGCCGAAGCCGAGCGTGACGCGCAGCTCGGTGTTGTCCCGCACGGGGTAGATCGCCCCGCCGGTCTCTTCGTGCCGGAACCAGACCTGCCAGTCCGCCAGGCCCAGGAAGTTCGGCGCCGGGAAGATCGCCAGGTACTGCCCGAGGTGGCGGACGAACTCCTCCTCCGGCCCGAAGGCCAGCCGCCGCACCGCCGAGTGCAGGCCGTCCGCGCCGACGACCAGGTCGAACGTCCGGAAGCCGCCGCGCTCGAACTCGACGCGCACGCCGTGCGCCTCCTCGGTCAACGCCGTGACCGAGTCGCCGAAGACGTACTCGACGTCGGCCGCCTCGTGCAGGATCGCGACGACGTCGTCGCGCAGGACCTCGAAGTCGTCGTTGTCGAGCCGTCCGCTGCTGTAGGTGAACTCCTCGGACCGGAACAGCTCCTGCCCGGCACCGTCCACCACCGACATCCCGCGCATCCGGGTGCGCACCGCGCGCATCCGCTCGCCCAGGCCCATCCGGTCGACGACGTCGAGCGCGGCGCCGCGCACGTCGATCGCCTGGCCGCCGGTCCGCGGGCCGGGCGCGCGCTCGACCACCGTGACGGCGAAGCCCTGGCGCGCCAGGAACCAGGCCAGGGTGGCGCCGGCGACACCGGCGCCGGAGATCAGGACGTTTCGCATGGTTCCTCCAGAGTCGTACGCTTGTCCGCACCACAGTGGAGTCAACGCAGTTCACCGGCCAAATCTGTACTAGTACAGATACCCGGCTGTGCTAGGTCAGGGAGCGTCGTGAAATACGTGGGTATCGCCGAAGAGCTGCGCGGCCGGATCGCGCGTGGCGAGCTCCCGCCGGGCGCGCGGGTGCCCTCGACCCGGCGGCTCGCGGCCGACCACGGCGTGGCGATGGCGACCGCGGCCAAGGCGCTGGCCCTGCTGAGCCAGGAAGGACTGGTGCGCGCCGAGCCACGCTCGGGCACGGTCGTCGCGAGCCGGGAACGGCGCGGCGGCCAGCGGGGGCTGACGCGCGACCGGATCGTGCGCACGGCGATCGACATCGCCGATGCGGAGGGCCTCGGCGCGCTGTCCATGCGCGGGGTCGCGGCCCGCCTCGGCGTCGCGGCGATGGCGCCGTACAAGTACGTGCGCGGCAAGGACGAACTGGTGCTGCTCATGGCCGACGCCGCGTTCGGCGAGCGCGGCTATCCGGCGAAGCCGTCCGGTGACTGGCGCGAACGGCTGACGCTCGGCGGCCGCACACTCTGGTCGCTCTTCCGGCGCCACCCGTGGCTGGCACAGCTCGGGCCGATCACCCGCCCGCTGCCGCTGCGCAACCTCGCCACGCACGGCGAGTGGGCCCTCTCCGCGCTGGCCGAGCTGGACGTCGACGCGGCGACGCTGTGCGACCTGCACGTCCTGTTCTTCGGCCACGTCCAGGGCATGGCGGTCCACCTGGAACGCGAGCAGAGCGCGCTGGCGGCGTCCGGGCTGACCGAAGACGACTGGATGGACCACCAGGGACCCGCGGTGGCGGCGATGGCGGCCGGGCACCCGACGTTCGCCAAGATGCTCGCCGAGCTGACCGAAACCGGCTACGACCTGGTGCTCGACGACATCTTCGAGTCGGGCATGCGGGCGCTGCTGGACGGCCTCGCGCTGCGGTTCGGGCGTTAGGCGGCGCAGGAGCCGGTGGACGCGTTCGTCGACTGCGACGGCGCCGCGTCGACCTCGGCCCGCACCTGTTCGGCCGTGAGCGTGAAGCCCGTCTCCGGATCCTCGACGGCCGCGCCGAACACGACGCCGATGACCTTGCCGTCCGGGGTCACCATCGGGCCGCCGGAGTTGCCGCTGCGGATCTCCGCGCGGACGGTGAAGACGTCCCGCTGCACGGTGTTGGCGTCGTAGATGTCCGGGCCGCGCAGGTTGATCCGGCCGCGCACGCGCGCCGGGGTCGCCCGGTACGGGCCGTCGAGCGGGTACCCGAGCACGATCGCGCTGTCGCCGGCGGTGGCCGTCTCCGGCGCGAACTGCAGCGGCTCGGCGCGCAGCCGCGGCACGGCGAGCACCGCGATGTCGACCTCCGGGTCGAAGTAGACGACCCGCGCCGGGTAGTCACCCTGCGTCGTCTCGATGCCGACGGTGTCCGTGCCCGCCACGACGTGCGCGTTCGTCATCACCCGCTGCGGCGCGATCACGAACCCGCTGCCCTCCAGCGACCGCGAGCACGAGCTGGCGCTGCCGCGGATCTTGACGACACTGCCGTGCAGCGCCTGGACGGTCCCGCTGCTCTGCAGGGCCGGGTCGGGCGGCGAGGTGTCCGCCGTCGGGGCCTTCTCGAACGGGTCCATGATCGACGGGAAGCCGGATGCGTCGAGCAGCTTGCGCAGCTGGTTCGGGAAGCCCTGCGCGGCCTCCGGCATGGCTTCGTTGACCTTGCCGAGCACCACCGAGCCGTTGATCCCCTTGGCCAGCCAGGGCACCGCGGACACGGTCGTCAGCGGGGTCGCGATCAGCCACGCCACAATGAAGACGACCATGGCCTGCACGATCGCGCCGAGCGTCTTGTCGATCCCGGTCAGCTTGTCCGGGTTGATCTTCTGGCGCAGCCGTCGCCCCGCGTAGACGCCGATGGCCTCACCCAGGGCGACGAGGAACACCACGGTCGCGACGGCGAGAGCGACCTTCCACACCGGGTCGTCGAAGAACGAGACGACGACCGGCGCGAGCTTGATCCCGGCGAGCGCGCCGAGCACGACGCCGACGAGCGACGGCAGCGCGACGATCACGCCCTGGTACGCGCCGGACACCGCCGCCAGCACGGCCAGCAGCAGCACCAGCACATCGACCCAGTTCACCCGTTCACTCCCCGCCCGCCAGGCGGGCTTGGAACGCCGCCAGCGCTTCGTCGAGGTCCCGGACGTCGTCCGAGTCCCATTCGCGCTCCCAGCCTCCCAGGCCGAGGAGGACGGAGAGCAACCCGGCGGTGAAGCCCCACACGAACAGGCCGCCGACCTCGAAGGCCGGGCCCTTCCACGGCATGCCGGCCTTCTTGATCGTGAACCGGTTGGCCGGGTCGACCAGGTCCGCGATGGCGACGCGGGCGACGGACGCCGTCTCGCCCGGGTCGACCGCGTGCACCGGCGACGGCTCGGCCCAGTGCGCCAGCACCGGCGTCACGGCGAAGCCGGACACCGGGACGAACAGCTCCGGCAGCACCGCGACCGGCCGGACGCCGGACGGGACGACACCGGTCTCTTCTTCGGCCTCGCGCAGCGCGGTGCCGACCGGGCCGTCGTCGCCGTCCTCGGCGCCGCCGCCGGGGAACGCGACCTGCCCGGCGTGCGAGCCCAGCGTGTCGGCCCGGCGCTGCAGCAGGATGTCGGGTTCGCCGTCGGCTTCGCGCTCGCCGAAGAGGATGAGCACCGCGGCGGGGCGCGTGTAGGCGTCTTCGGGTGGGGTGAACCGGGTGAACGTCTTCGCGTCGACGTCGGCGCTGACCTTGACCAGCGGCCGGAGCCACTCGGGCACCGACTCCGGCTCGACCAGTGGTCCGATCACGATGCCCCCTCGACTGCCGCGCGCACCTGGTCAGTGTTCCCGAAGGTGCGTGGATTCGCGATGAACCGCACCTCGCCCGCGGCGGTGACCAGGTAGGACGCCGGGAGCGACGAAGGCACTTTCAACGCGGTCCGGACGGGCCCGTTCGGCCCGTCGCCGTCGAACACCGACGGTAGGTGCACGCCCAGCTTGGCCAGCAGGTTCAAGCCGTCCTCCGCCGGGCTCTGGACCTGGACGCCGAGCACGCGCACGGCACCCGGCTGCTTCGCGTATTCCTGGAGCACGGGCAGCTCGGTCCGGCACGGCTCGCACCACGACGCCCACACGTTGACCAGCACCGGAGCACCGGCGAGGGCCTTGCCGACGTCGACGCTCGCGCCGTCGCCGAGGCAGTCCGCCTTGACGCCGTCGAGTTGCTTGACCGGCTGCGCGGGCCCGGCTGCGGGACACGGCTGGAGCGCCGCCGCGGACCGGGCCGGAGCCAGGTTCGCGGACGGCTTCGCGTCGCTGTCGTTGCCCCCGCGGGGCAGCAGCGCGACGATGAGCGCCACCACCAGCACGGCGGCGGCCAGCGCCCATTTGGTGACGGTCGTCACCGGGGCGCCGCCATGGCCAGGATGTGGTCCTTTTCGACGCCCTTGACCAGCTTGGCGGCTTCCTCGAACCCGATCGGGCCGGTGCCGTAGGACGGGCAGTCCTTCGCCAGCGGGCACGCGCCGCAGGCGGGCTTCTTGGCGTGGCAGACGCGCCGGCCGTGGAAGATCACCCGGTGCGAGAGCATCGTCCACTCCTTACGGGGGATCAGCTCGCCGACCGCGTGCTCGACCTTGACCGGGTCCTCCTCCGCCGTCCAGCCCCAGCGCCGGACCAGCCGGCCGAAGTGGGTGTCGACGGTGATGCCCGGGACGTCGAAGGCGTTCCCGAGCACGACGTTGGCGGTCTTGCGGCCGACGCCGGGCAGCGTGACGAGGTCGTCGAGCTTCGCCGGGACCTCGCCGTCGAAGCGCTCGACCAGCGCCGCGCCGAGCCCCATCACGGAGTTCGCCTTGGCCCGGTAGAAGCCGGTGCTCCGGAGGTATTCCTCCAGCTCGGCGCGGTCGGCGCCCGCGTAGTCGGCGGCGGTCCGGTAGCGCTTGAACAGCGCGGGCGTGACCAGGTTCACCCGGACGTCGGTGGTCTGCGCGGACAGCACGACCGCGACCAGCAGTTCCAGTGGAGTGGTGAAGTCGAGCTCGCAGTGGGCGTCGGGATACACGTCGTCGAGGCAACGCTTCATCCGCCTGGCGCGTCTCACCAGAGCTAACCGGCTTTCACCAGCGCCCTCTTGGGGGGCGTTCGTGGTGGCAGGTGGCACCCCGATAGCCTACGGGCGCCGTCGGACGAGCCGGTCAGTGCACCGGTGGACGACCGACACGCCAGAGCACCACCTCGGCGCAGTTTCCCGGCCGCCATGAGCGAGGATCTGGAGTAGATGCTTCCCACTGAAACTTTTGGGGTCCGGTCATGACTGTCTGGTTCGTCATCCTGGTCCCCCTGGTGATCATGTTCTTCGCGCTCTTCATGGAGCGCGTGGAAAGCAGGCTCAAGCACGTCGCGGTGCAGGAGAACGAGGTCGAAGAGTTCCTCGAGCAAGCGCAGCCCAACGAGGTCAGGGCGCTCTACGGGCACGGCATCGGCCGCGCGCTGGAGCTGTTCCGGCTGCGTAGGCTGGGCGGACGGGCAGCCAGGCTTCGCGCGCGACGCGTGCGGAGTTAGGCTCCACGTTCGAACGAGATCATCTGGCGGGCGCGCGCGTCCGACAGGCGATCTCGCGAGTACGCCCTAGACTGACGCGCAAGTGATCGGCGTCACGCTCTTCCAGCCAAGGGAGGGCGTGAACGTTTCTCGACGAGGAGGCACCCGAGGTGGACGAAACCCTGGCCCGTGCGGGCATTTTCCAGGGTGTGGAGCCGGCAGCGGCGGAGGCGCTGGCCCAGACCTTGGAATCCGTGGAGTTCCCCCGCGGCCATGTCATCTTCAACGAGGGTGAACCCGGCGACAAGCTGTACATCATCCAGTCCGGCAAGGTGAAGATCGGCCGCAAGTCGCCGGACGGCCGCGAAAACCTGCTCGGCATCTTCGGCCCGTCCGACATGTTCGGCGAGCTGTCCATCTTCGACCCCGGACCCCGGACGTCGAGCGCGACCACCGTCACCGAGGTCCGCGCGGTCACCATGGACCGCCCGGCCCTGCGGCAGTGGATCTCGACCCGCCCGGAGATCGCCGAGCAGCTGCTGCGCGTGGTCGCGCGCCGTCTGCGCCGGACGAACAACATGGTCGCGGAGCTGATCTTCACCGACGTCCCCGGTCGCGTGGCGCGGGCGCTGCTGCAGCTCGCCCAGCGGTTCGGCAGCCAGGAGGCGGGCCTGCTGCGGGTCACGCACGACCTGACGCAGGAAGAGATCGCCCAGTACGTCGGCGCGTCGCGCGAGACCGTCAACAAGGCGCTCGCCGACTTCGCCCACCGCGGCTGGCTGCGGCTCGAGGGCAAGAGCGTGCTGATCCTGGACCCGGAGCGGCTCGCCCGCCGGGCCCGCTGAGTTCTTCTCACGTCGAAGGCCCCTCACTCTTCCGAGCGAGGGGCCTTCTTCACGCCGTGTGACAACAGTGTCCGATCAAAACAAAGAGCCGGGCGCCACCCCCGACGTGGCGCACCGGCTCTTCGTTTGTCGCGCGGACCATCCCCCGACGATCCGCGCTCCCCGCCCTCCGGGCCAGGCCCCGACCCATATGCCGGAGGGAGCTGGGTTCTGTGCTGTTGTTCAACCATCACGGCCCATACCCACGAATTCAAGGCCATTCACTCTCAAGGACGCCGTGCCGGCGGTTTTGTTGCACGAGTCCACGGAGAATATCCCGAGTGTTACCCGATCGAGACCTCACGTGATCGACTCCGGTCTCCGGTGACGCACCTGACCGTCAAATAACTGGTACCGACGTACCACTCTGCGGCATACTGGTACGCGTGTCCCACTCTGAAGGTCGTACGTCTCTGGCCGACTACCGCAGCGCGCTGACGACCCGCGCCGCCCGGTGGCCTGCCATCGCGTCCGTGCTCGCCCGCCTGCCGATCGCCATGATCGGCATCTCCGCGCTGCTCTACGTCCAGCGCGAGACCGGGTCCTTCGCCGCCGCCGGGCTGGTCTCGGCCGGCTCACTCGTCGGCGTCTCGGTGGGCGCGGTGATCCAGGGCAGGCTGATCGACCGGTTCGGCCCGACGCGGCCGCTGCTCATCGTGGCGGTCACCCTGGCGCTGTCGATGACGGCGCTGGTGACGTCGATCGAGTCGCACGCGCCGACCGCGGTGATGGTCGCGCTGGGCGCGGTCACCGGGCTGTCGGAGCCGATGGTCGGATCGGCGTCCCGCGCGCTGTGGGCCCGGCTGCTCCCTCCGGGCGGCCCGCGCAACGCGGCGTTCTCGTACGAGGCGATCAGCATGGAGGTGTTCTTCATCCTCGGCCCCGGCCTGGCCGGGCTGCTGGTACTGGCGCCGTGGGCGGGGACCGGCCTGGTGCTGGGCGTCGCGCTGCAGTTCACCGGCGCGGTGCTGTTCGCGCTGAGCCCGGCGGTGCGGGCGTGGCGGGCTTCGCCGAGTTCGTCCGGCTCGCTGCTGGGCGCACTGGCGAGCCCGGGCATGCGGACCCTGGCGCTGGCCGCGCTCGGCTTCGGCATGGTGATCGGGTTCGTCGAGGTAGCGGTCCCGGCGTCGGCGACCGAGGCGGGCTCTCCGTCGTTCGGCGGGCTGCTGCTTTCGGCGTGGTCCCTGAGCTCGGTGGCGTTCGGCGTCGCGTACAGCCTGCGCCCGTGGCCCCGCCGGATGGGCCTGCGGTTGCCGGCCCTGCTCGGCGCGTTCGGGGCGCTGGTGGCGCTGCTCGCGTGGCCCTCGTCGCTGTGGGGCCTGGCGCTGATGATGCTGCTGGCCGGCGCGCTGATCACGCCCCAGTCGACGGCGCACTCGTCGGCGATCGAGCTGGTGGCGCCGTCGGGGACCGCGGCGGAAGCGTTCGGCTGGGTGCTCACGGCGGTGACGCTGGGGCTGGCCGCGGGCCAGTCGGTGAGCGGCTACATCGTGGAGCACGCCGGCCCGTCGGCAGCGTTCTTGGCGGCGAGCGTGGCCGGGTTGGTGCTCGCGGTGGTGGTGTGGCTGCTGCGGGGGACGGTCCGGGCGCCTCGGCAGGCTTCGGCGGTTGCGGAGCTGGTCGGGGCCGGCCGGTAGGTCGATCCGCGACCGTTGCTGGTCGGCGGACCTCCGTTGGGCGGCATCCGCCGGTAGCTCGACTATGGGCGCAACCTCGGCCGATCGAGAGGCCTCGGCTGGCAGCACCGGCTGGCAGCTCAACCGGCCGCCCCGCGGCCGCGGCGCAGCCCGGCTGATCGGCGAGCCTCGGCTGGTCGGTCCGCCGCCGTCTGGGCGCGCTCGCGTTGTGCGCATCTTCCCTGGTCAGCGGGCTCTCGCGCCGTTTTTGTCGGTGCTCGCCGCTAGCTTGCGGGGCATGGACGTCACCGCGCCTGCCCACCGCCTGTCGGCGGCCGTTTCTGCTGCTTCGCGGCTGCTGCCCGGCCGCGCCGGGCTGCGGTTGCGGGCGGGTGCGGCCGGGCTGACCGTTGCCGGGAGCGATCCGGATCTCGCCGTCCGGTTCGACTGCCCGGCCACCACCCACACCGATGGCGCGGTCGCCGTCCCGGCGGCGCCCCTCGCCGAGACGCTGAAGATGCTCGACACCGACCTGGTGCGCCTGGTCGTCGAAGGCAGCCGCCTGGCCCTGCGGCTCGACAACGCCCGGTTCGCGCTCCCCCTCCTGTCCACCGAGGCCGACCGGCCGGCGCCCGAACCGCCGCAAGTGTCCGAAGTAGACGGAGCAGCGTTCGCGTCGGCGCTGCGGATCGTCGCGGGCACGGCGTCGAAGGACGACCCGCTGCCGTTGTTCACCGGCGTCCGCGTGCAGGCGGCCGACCACCTCACGCTGACGGCGTCCGACCGCTACCGGATGGCGGTGGCCCGCCTGCCGCTGCGCACGCCGGGCTCGCTCGACGTGCTGGTCCCGGCCACCCTGCTGACCGAGGCCGCCCGCCAGGCGAAGGGCGTCGTCGGCCTGCACGCGGGCCCAGGCCGGTTCGGCCTGAGCTGGCAAGGCGGCCTGGCCGGCACCGCGGTCCTCGACGCGGGGTTCCTGTCCGAGGACTCGATCCCGTCGGCCGCGGTCGACACCACGGTGACCCTGGACGCTGACGCACTGGCGGCCGCGGTCCGTCGCGTCGGGGTGTACGCCGAGGACCGCCGCGTCCTGACCCTGGAGGTCGGCGACGCGCAGGTCCGCCTGGCGAGCGCCCGCCAGGACACGGGCGAGGCGGAGGAGACGCTGAAGGCGGACGTCGGCGGCGGCCGGACGTCCCCGTCGTTCCAGGCGAGGTACCTGCTGGACGCGCTGCAGGCGTTCGCCGGCGAGCGCGTGGTGCTGTCGATCCAGCCGGGGATGCGGGCGTGCATCCTGCGGGCCGCGGATCCCGGGGAGGTGCGGCTGACGTACTACCTGATGCCGATGCTCAGCCGATGATCTCGGTCAGGTCCTTGAGGGCGACCTCCGAGGCCGGTCCGTTGGTGAACTGGCTGACGGTCAGCGCGGCACTCCCGAAGCGCTGTTCGTAGGCGTCGCGGAGGTTCGTCGACGAGCGGCCGAGCATCCGCTCGACCGTCGAGGTGCTGGTCCGCAGGAAGTCGAGGGGCAGGCGGCCGAACACGTACAGCTCCGCGCGACGGTCGCCGCGCTTGAGGACCAGGCCGGCCAGGTCGGCGACGAGCAAGCGTTTGCGCATCGTGTCGGCGCCCTTCCACCGAGCCGTTTTGAACTCGGCCACCCGCCGGTCGGTCTCGAGGTCGAACGGGCGATCCGGGTCGTTCCCCGAGGCCAGCGACGGGCGCCGGACGATGCACTCGCCCGGTTCGAGGATCTTCGGCAGGGCCCGGACGATCGTCGCCGCGTGGATGAGGTCGTTGACGCGGCCGGCGTGCCGGCGCACCAGCAGCGCGGCCTCGAGCAGCTCGTCGGTCATGCCGCCGTTCAGGCCATCGACGTTCCCGAGCTGGGCTCCCTCCAGCCGCTGTTCCACGCGGCGGATGCGAGTGGTCAGGTCTTCGACCGTCAGAAAATCGACGAGGGAGGCGAAGGCTGCCCCCGGTACGGCATCCGAGAACTCAGGCTGAGCATCGGATTCCTGCGGGAGCGGGCTGGTCGGAAACCCGAGCCGGCGGAGGTGCCGGATGGCGGTGTGCGAGATGAACTCGGTGCGCGACACCCCGAGAGCGCGCTCGAAGAGCTGCCTCGGCGGCCACCGCCGGTCCCCGACGGAAACCCAGTGCGTCCGGATCGGCTCCGGCCCACCCCGCGCCGCCGCGCTCAGCACCTCGGCCCGGCTCAGGCGGTGCTGCTCGCCGTTCAGGATGAAGTCGATCGCGCGCTCGTCGTCCACGAGCAGTGAGTCGCGAATCCGTCGGCCGACGCTACGCCAACGTGCCGAAGCGTTTCAGCGTCCGGATCATCGGGGCCGTCTCCACCTGCCGGACGCCCGCCAACCCGCCCAGGTCGTCGGCCAGGTACGAGTACAGCGCCGCGTCGTCGCGGCAGCCGACGTTCGCCACCAGGTTCGCCGGGCCGGTCGTCGCCGCCGCGAACGCCACCTGGGGGTGCGTTGCCAGCGCGCGGCCCGTCGACTCCAATGCCGAGGGTGCCACCGTCAGCCAGAGCGTCGCCGCTCCCGAGTCGCGCAGCACCTCCAGGCGACGGCGGACCGTCGACTCCGAACGGCCCGCGGCCGCTGACAAAGTCGACATGTCGGCACTGCCGTCGTGAGCCAACGCGGTGAACAGGCCGAAGTCGCCCGGTTCCGGGTGGTACGCGACCTCGGAAACGCTACGGCGCAACGAGGAAACCTGCACCGCCGACAATGCGCTGGAACGACCGGGCCACCCGGCCGGCCCACCCGCGAACCGGCGCAGCAGCCGGTACGCCGTCATCGACACCACCCGCGGCGTTCGGGGCAGCTGCCCCTGCCGCAGAGCGAAGACTGCCTGAGCCTCAACGTCTTCACGCCGTCGGCCACCGGGAACCGACCGGTGCTGATGTGGATCCACGGCGGCGGGTTCTCCAGCGGCTCGGGCGGCCAGGCCTGGTACACCGGCACACGCCTGGCCCACGAGGCCGACGCCGTCGTCGTGACGCTCAACTACCGCCTCGGCACGCTCGGCTTCGCCGCCCTGGACGGCGCCCCGCCCAACCTCGGCGTCGCCGACCAGCTCGCCGCGCTCGTCTGGGTCCGCGACAACATCGCCGCGTTCGGCGGGCACCCCGCCGACGTCACCCTCGGCGGGCAGTCCGCCGGTGCGCAGTCGACGCTCGCCCTGTGGTCGGCGCCGCGGGCCCGTGGCCTCGTGAGGCGGATCGCCCTGCAGAGCGCGCCCGTCGGCAGGGTCACCGTCCACAGGGGACGATGCCAACCGAAACGCCTTGCTGCTGCGGCAAGAACTCGGCGGAGACCTCCGCACAGTAACGATCGGACGGCTGCTCGAAGCCCAGCTCAGGGTCGCGGCCAAGACAGCGGAACCCGGTTCGCTCGAGCCGCCGTTCCAGCTGGTCGCCGACGACGACCTCGTGGCGGAGGACCTCGTCGAAGCCGCTCCGGCGGGTCCGGCACTCATCAGCTGGACAAAAGACGAGCTACGCGCGTTGGTCCCGGACGCGCCGCAGGACGTGGTCGAAGCCGCGAACGGCTTCTCCGTCAGCGACAGGCTGGCCGCGAAGCTCGACGCCTTCGTCTACCGCTTCGATTGGGAGGCGCCGGGAAACCCGGGCCTCGAAGCGGAAACCGGGTTGCGCGACGTCTGGGCCGCCTTCCTGCACGGAAAGCGGCCCAGCGCGACGTGGGCAGCGATCAGGCCGATGCGGCCTTGACGGCGGCCTCGACCTCGGCGAAGGAGGGGTTGACCATGGCGGTCGACCCGACGATCACGGTCGGGACCGTCTCGTTCCCGTTCGCGACCTCGCGCACGCGCGCGGCCGCGGACGGGTCCTCCCAGATGTTGATCTTCCGGACGTTGAAGCCGCTCTTCGACATCGGCCGGTCGAGCGCGGCGCAGAACCCGCACCCCGGCCGCCAGTAGAACTCGACCTCGACGTTGCTCATCCCTGTTCCTCCGACCGCAAGTAGTCCAGCTGCGCCTGCACGCTCAGTTCGGCCGGCGCCCACAGCGCCCGGTCGACGTCGGCGTACACGACCTCGACGACCTGACGCGGGGTGGCGTCCGCACCGAGCGCCTTCAGAGCCGAACGCACCTGGCCGAGCCGCTGTTCCCGGTGGGCAAGGTACTCGCGGGCGGTCGAGGCCAGATCGGGGAGCTCCGGACCGTGCCCCGGCAGGCCGAGCGTGCCCGCCGGGAGCTCGATCAGCTTCCGCAGCGAGCGCAGGTAGTCGCCCAGGTCGTGCAGCACGGTGGTGCCGCGGCCGAGGACGGTGTCGCCGGTCAGGACCTGGCCGTCGAGCACCAGCGACACCGAGTCGCCGGTGTGCCCGGGCGTGTGCAGCACGCGGATCGACAGCCCTCCGGCGGCGATCTCTTCGCCGTCCGTGAAGGCCCCGGCGGACAGGCACAGCGACGGGTCGAAGGCCCGCACCGGCGCGCCGACGCGCTCGGCGAACCACGGCGCGCCCTCGGCGTGGTCGGGGTGGAAGTGCGTCAGCAGGATCAGCTCGACCTCGCCGACCGCGGCCAGCAGCTCGAGGTGCTCGAGGTCGCGGTAGCCGGGGTCGACGACGACCGCCGGGGTCGACGGCGTCGCCCGCAGCACCCAGCTGTTGGTGCCTTCGAGCGTCATCGACGACGGGTTGTTCTCCAGCAGCACCGACGCCGTCGCGGACACCTGGCGCAGCACGCCGTACGCGGGGGCGCTCATCGCCGCTCCAGCACGACGCGGACGTGGCCGTTCTCGCGGATCAGCGTCGGCGCGATCCGGACGATCTCGCGCTGCTCGTTCAGGATGTCGTCGGCGGTCGCGAACTTCGCCAGCTCGCTCAGCGTCAGCCAGGTCGGCGGCATCAGCATCCGGCGGCCTTCCCGCGCGTCCGCGATGGCGTCCTCGGGAAGCTGCCAGCCGGAGCTCGACGCCTCCGACGTCGCGCCGTCCGCTTCCTGGCCTTCGGGCAGCTTCGCGACGTAGAACCGGGTGTCGTAGCGGCGCGGCTCCTGTTCGGGGGTGATCCAGTGCGCCCACGGGCGCAGCAGGTCGGCCCGCAGCGTCAGCCCGGCGTCGGCGAGGAACGCGGCGAGCGAGACTTCGCGCGTCTCCAGGGCCTGGCGGGCGGCCGCGTACGTCGTGACGTCGGTGAGCACCTCGTCCGCGCTGCCCGCGAGCAGCACGCCGGACTCCTCGAACGTCTCGCGCACCGCCGCGCAGGTCAGCGCCCGGGCCAGGGCGTCGTCGCAGCCGAACCGGGATGCCCACCACGACGGCTCCGGACCCGCCCACGCCACCGAGGCGTCGGCGTCGCGCTTGTCGACCCCGCCGCCCGGGAAGACGGTCATCCCGCCCGCGAACGGCATGCCCTTGACCCGGTGCTGAAGGAAGACTTCGACGCCGTCGGCGCCGTCCCGGACCAGGATCACGGTGGCCGCGTCCTTCGGTGTCACCGGGGGGCCGTCCGTGTTGGCCCGCGTCGCGACGCCGGCCCCTACCGGGATGTCGAAGACGAACTCCGTTGGCTGCTCCACCCAGGCAACATACCGCCGGACCCCGACGGTCCGTCGCGCAGTTGTGGCACGCCGGACACGGCGAAGGCGGAGCTTTCACGGGAAAGCAGCCAGGCGTGCACCGCGGCCGCGTCGAAGGCGTCTTCCTCGCGCACCTCGACGGTGGTCACGCGAACCTCCGCAGGACCGC